>JAHCMJ010000014.1 GCA_019192485.1 Cyclobacteriaceae bacterium HetDA_MAG_MS6
CAAAAACTCTTTATTTCTAGTATTGATGGACCTGGCTGAAACCCATCGCAAAGTCGGCGATCTTACTGCTGCCAAGCGTATAGGAGATCGCGCTATGTTGCTCTACACTGAAGAGCCCCTGAAAGCGGAAAACATCAAATTGCTACATACCATGAGCACCATTGCTCTACAACAAAAAGACCTGGAAGCAGCCCGGTATTTTAGCGATAGATACCAGGATGAGCATGATCGATACGAGGAGCATCAAAAAGAATTGATCAGGATCAGGGATAACTTCAAAATACATCTGGTGCTGGCCAGCTTCCACCAAGAGGAGCAATACGAAAGGCGGATGGCCTTACTGAGGCAATCACTTTGGGCCATAGGAGTTTTACTGGTAGCTACCCTGATCTTGCTACCTGCTTACTATTCCTATCGGAAAAGGAAATTACAATTGTCCCTGGAAAGAGGCCTTATTGAATTGGGCGTTGGAACCATGAAAAGCTAGTAATTAATGCCAACAGCTAAGACTAGTAACGGCAACCAACTACCACAAATCGGGTATTTTTACCAAGCTTTCCTGAATTTTTTTGGTTAGACGTCACATTTAAACGACATTTGATGCTTACTCCTTTCGATGTCGCTGTTTTCCTAAGAGCCTTTTCTATTTCCTAAAATGTATGGTGTCAGATAAAGGGGAATCATCACTCCATCGATGCTGTCCACCCTAATGCACGGATGCTTTGATTAGTTTTAAATAGGTCAAGTTGTTTTAAAGTAAGCTAAGCTAGCAATAACTGGAAGTAGAGCGATTTTGGTATACTAATCGGTTGTTGTCATGGAACTCATACAAGTCAAGGAGGTTTTGATTGAAATCTCCCGACATTCAGGAATTGTCGGAATACTTTTCTTTCTTGTTAAGAAGCCTCAGAATAGAGAGGCTGGTTTGGTGCTCGGTGTCTTAACTGTCTCTTTTATCTGTGCTGTTTCCAGCAGGTTGTTTGTCGAGCTCATCTATCCCAACAGTTTTGTGATAGCTAACTTCTGGTGCCTGGTAGATTTTTTCATTTCATATTTGTTGTTTAGGACACTCTTAAAAGAACATAAGCCAATGGCAAATGGCATATTTTATTCGTTTCTAATCGTGTACCTATTGTCATTTTCCTTACTATATTCTTTCACCGAGTTTAATATCATTGTTGGTTTCTGGAGTTCTTTGGCTATCGTTCTTTTTTCTTTGATGTCCTATTATTGTATGCTACAAAAAAATCCGGTAAACAACCTTTGGAAATATCCTGTTTTCTGGATCACTACATCGATGTTTTTGTATGCCTCCGGCACATTGCTTTTCAATATACTTTTACCATATCTCATATTGGAAATGAAGATTACCAGCGAAGTTTTTCAATATATGACACCGATTAGTTTCATTTTTGATATGATTAAAAACCTGTTGTTATCTTATTCCATCTTTCTAATGTACAAGGGTTATCCAAGCTGGATCTATGACATGGTAAAGTCTAAAAACGTCAAACTGCAAATGATATAAGGTCAAACCGGCCAAAGAGAATATTTAGTCAGCGAAGTAGAGGACGTTCGCGATATGATAATCAGGTAAAAAGGGGTTTCCCTTGCTTCAAAATGCTTTAGTTCGACCTTTGACTACATCGACATCTATGAGATAGGTGGTCATTAACTATCGAAAAAGTGACCGCACTCACCCATAAAACCTTCTGATTCAACGTATTTTAAGAAGTAAGTCTTCCAATATGTTTTAGTTTTATTGACTGATACTCTTTGAACCTGATTCGTGGAAAACCAGCTTATCTTATTTATCATATTAGGATCACTTGGCCTATTTCTAATGGCCGGTTCCGTCATATTCTTTGTAGTCCTCTACCAACGTCGCGTACTCCAAAACAAACTTCAAGTACAGGAATTGCAGGTACAACACCAGGAAGACATGCTGAAAGCCACGCTGACTTCTCAAGAAAAAGAGCGCGCCAAGGTAGGTACGGAATTACATGACGAAGTAGGTGTGATGCTATCTACCATCAAAATGGGTCTGCAAATGGCTAAAAAGCCAAAATTCTCAACTGGGGAAAAGTTGGAAGAAGTATTAGGTCAATTAGACGAAACTATCCAGCAGGTCAGAGGACTCTCACATCAGATGATGCCTGTTGTCCTCAAAAAGTATGGGTTGTCCAGGGCTATTGATGAATTTACACAAAAGGTCAATAAAATGAGCCCTATCGAAGTGCGGATGGATAAAATGGAGTTGCCGGTTCTAGATGACGAGCAAGCGCTGATGTTTTACAGGATCGTACAAGAACTTATCAATAACGCGATCAAGCATTCCAAAGCAGAACATATTACTTTATCAAGTGAAAAAGTTAACGGTATCGGATATCGTTTTGCTTTTGTCGATGATGGTGTCGGTTTCCCAGCAGAACTACTAAAGAATGCTGACGGGATGGGTTTGTGGAATATTCGTAACCGAGCGCAGGTTCTTAAGAGTCAAGTGATTTTCGCTAACGGTCCTCAAAGAGGTGCGCAAATCATTTTGGAAATGCCCACTATAATTGATTAATTTTCTGGTGACCTATAACCGAGCTAACGGAATACCAAGCTAATGGGAGAGCAAAAAAAAATTGACGTACTGGTAACAGACGACCATACCCTATTCCGAAAGGGTCTGATGATGATGGTGGAAAGTTTCGATGCCGTAGGCACCGTACAAGATGCCGAAAACGGAGAGCAAGCCCTTGAAATAATGGGGACAAAACCTATCGATATCCTATTGTTGGACCTGGAAATGCCGGTAATGGATGGCTGGGAAACTGCTAAAAAAGTCGTTGCGAAGTATCCAGACACACAGATCATCATGATCTCCATGCACGACTCTTTGCAGATCATATCTGACCTTATCGAAATAGGTGTTCATAGCTATCTGCTTAAAAACGCAGATCCGGATGAAGTACAAAAAGCCATCATATCCGTGATCAACAATGATTTCTACTATAATCAACTAGTAGCACAAGCACTACATCAGAAAGTGCAAAAAGGCGGGATGCAAAAACCTGTCTTCCATGAAAAAAGCTCGCTAACACCAAGAGAAGTTGAGATACTGGGGAAAATCTGTCAAGAACTTACAATGAAAGAAATAGGAGATGAGCTTTTTCTGAGTGAACAAACGGTACATACACACAGGAAAAATCTCATGAAGAAGACAAAAGCTAAAAATGCTGTAGGTTTAGTAAAGTACGCCATCCAAAACAGTATCATTTCCTTCTAAAAGCCATCTACCCACTTTTGGGTATTTTTCTACCTATTATTAGTCATTCTCGTCTTTTAGTATTTATCTAATCTACTGACAATCAATATTTTAATGTTTTTATATTGTTGATTAACGGTTTTGGGTAGATTTTGACAAATCCTTTTAATCTACTTTTAAACTGTCATTCAAACGGAATGACTAGCTCTTAGGTTGATGGTAGTCCATCTAGAAATTGCTGGCTTCGGTGGATTTTGAAAAAAATCCTTTTTTGGCTTGCCAAAATAACTACTTACTCACTATTCCGAGGCCAGCATTTTTTACACTCTCCACAAAAAACTTATCCCACTTTACTAACGTCTTGGCTTCGCGCTTATCCGGTATCTTTTTGGGCAAGGTTCAACGATTCCAAAAAATAGGGGTGACCCGTTCCAACCATTTATACATTTCGTGTTTCTATGAATAATAAGGGAATTTTACCTTACCAAAATCCCTTTTTTGCTAAACCAACGTAGTTCGAGAAGGATTACTGAGTCCCGGGGGGAAATTCTCCGGGATTCTCTTTTTTAGGCGGACGTATTTCGAAGAGTAAAATTTTCTAAGAAGCAGTGACCGATAAACTGACATGGAGCAACAGGATTGGATCATGCTATAGTGGACAATGGGAACTTAAAGTTTGGAAATGGCTCAAAGAAAGAGCCGGATTGCTCCGGCTTGATCGTGAATGTATTTGATTTTTAAACTTACGCTAATTCAGCAACTCATAGATACCTGCCACACCTTGGCCTCCACCTACGCATGCCGTGACCATTCCGTATTTGGCTTTTTGTCGGCGCATTTCATTGAAAAGTGAAATGGAGAGTTTTGCTCCGGTACATCCTAGCGGATGACCCAGTGCGATTGCTCCACCATTGACATTGAGTTTGCTTGTGTCCAGATCCAATCCCTTGATTACAGCTAATGACTGCGCGGCAAATGCTTCATTGAGCTCGATGAGCTCAATGTCTTGTAGTTTCAGTCCGGAACGTTCCAATGCTTTGGGTACTGCATCTACTGGACCGATTCCCATAATTCTGGGGTTGACACCTGCAGTGGCATAGTTGACCATTCGGGCAATTGGCTCTAAGTTGTGCTCTTTGACCATTTTTTCTGACATCACCATGACAAAAGCCGCTCCATCAGAAGTAGGTGATGAATTGCCAGCTGTTACCTGTCCTCCCTGTTTAAATGCCGGCCGAAGTTTAGCCAAGCCTTCCAGGGTTGTGTCGGGTCGGACACATTCATCCGTATCGACTGTAAAATTTCTGCTTTTTCTTTTGTCATCAGGACCCACATAGGTTTCTTCCACTTCGACTGGCACAATCTCATCTTTGAATTTACCATCTGCAATAGCTTTAGCGGCCTTTTGATGTGATTGCATGGCAAACTCATTGGCTTGATCAGCCGAAATATCATAGTCTTTGGCGATCTCTTCTGCTGTGAGTCCCATGCTCAGGTAATATTCAGGATGATTCTCAGCAATTTTCCAATTGAGGGCAGTTTTGTAACCCAGCATGGGAACAAGAGACATCGATTCGGTGCCCCCCGCAATGATGCAATCCGCAGTGCCAGAATGAATTCTGGCACAAGCCAAGTGAATTGCTTCTAGGCCAGAGCCGCAGTATCGGTTAATAATCATACCTGGAACTTCCATGGGTAAGGAAAGAAGTGAGATCATCCTTCCCATTTGCATGCCTTGCTCTGCTTCGGGGATAGCATTGCCAACGATCAGGTCATCCACCCTGGTAGGATCAAAACCATCAACGGACGCAACCAAATGCTTGATGACATCGGCTGCGAGATCGTCCGGCCGGTAAAAACGAAATCCTCCTTTTTTTGCTCGGCCAACAGCGGATCTGTATCCTGCGACTATGTATGCGTTCATTTTTTTCGAGTTATGTTTTTACAATCGATTCAAAAAATCAGTTTCTCAAAGGTCTTCCCTTGAATAAAATGCTCTGGATTCGTTCAAGAGTCTTGGGTTCTGCGCAGAGACTCAAGAAAGCTTCGCGCTCCAGATCTAGCAGATACTGCTCAGAGACCATGGTCGGTTGAGAAAGGTCACCACCATTCATCACCCACGAAAGTTTCTGAGCAATCTTGGCATCATGCTCTGACGCATAGTTGCCATAAAGCATCCCAGTGATACCTGCGCCAAACATGGCCAAGCCTGTTTTGCCCTGAACTTTGATATCCTTGCGCTCAACAGGTTGCGTGTATCCGGCATCGGCTAATTCTAACACTCGAGCTTTAGCATCGGCCAAAAGCCTACTTCTATTGAGGGTGATCCTATCAGAGGGTCTCAATACTCGAAGGTCCCGAGCTTCTTCAGCAGAAGTAGCAACTTTTGCCGTAGCTATGTTCATAAAATACGCTTGAAGCGTATTTAGTTCCGGATCACCTGCAATGTATTCGTCAGATGCGCGTAAGGTAAACTCTTTGGTTCCCCCTCCACCGGGGATCAACCCGACGCCAACTTCCACTAATCCAATATATGTTTCAGCGTGTGCCTGTATCGCATCGCAGTGAAGCGAAAGTTCACAGCCACCACCTAAAGCCATTCCCGCGGGGGCAGAAACTACCGGCACAGTAGAAAACCTGGCTCGGGTCATTGTATTTTGGAAAGTACGTATCATGAGATCAATCTCATCAAACTCTTGATCAACAGCATACATAAAAAGCATCGCCAAGTTTGCACCTGCTGAAAAATTTTGACTTTCGTTCCCAATAACCAGTCCTCTAAAATCTTTTTCTGCCAGATTGATAGCTGTATTGATCCCTTCGATGACTTCGGATCCAATAGAATTCATCTTCGTGTGAAACTCCAGATCGAGAACTCCATCTCCTACATCATATAAAGTGGCTCCGTCATTTTGCCATACGACACCACTTTCTTTGAAAGCATCCAATAGGATGAAACCTTCAGTTCCAGGTACTACTTTGTAAGACTTGGAAGGAATATCGTAATAGTGTTTTTTGCCATTTTCGAATTTGTAGAATGAAGTGTTACCAGCATTAACCATTTCACTCACCCAATCAGCCGGTTGGAGACTCATGTCTTTCATTGCAGCCAGACAACTTTCCACACCCATGGCATCCCAAGTGGCAAAGGGTCCCATTTCCCATCCGAAGCCGGCAGCTACGGCAGCATCAAGTCGATAAAGCTCATCTGCTATCTCTGGTATACGATAAGAGCAGTACCTAAAAAGATCAAAAAAAGTGGACCGATAAAACTCACCAGTCTTGCCGTCAGCTTTAATTACTAATTTGAAACGTTCCTTTAGGTTCTCGACATTTTTGGTTTGATCAAGGATGTCAAGCTTATACTTTCCTTTTGGCTTATAGTCCATGGACTGTAGGTCCAGTTCCAGTATTTCTTTTTTACCTTTCTCTATTACCTTTTTATAGTAGCCCTGCTTCGTTTTGTCACCCCACCATTTTTTATCGTAGAGTTGTTTGACGATCGTTGGCAGTTGAAAAGTCTCACGAGATTCATCATTCGGCAGCCCGTCGTAAAGTCCCGTTGAAACTTTTACTGCTGTATCAAGCCCTACTACATCCATCGTACGGAAAGTCGCTGACTTTTGCCTGCCAATTATAGGTCCGGTCAATTTATCTACTTCCCCTACGGAAAGACCAAGCTTTTCCACTGTGTGCATACCAGACATGATCGCAAAAATCCCCACACGATTAGCAATAAATGCAGGCGTATCCTTGCAGAGGACTGTTTCTTTGCCAAGATACAGATCTCCGTAGTGCATGAAAAAATCCACGATTTCGGGATCGGTGTTTGGGGTAGGGATAATCTCCAGTAATCTTAAGTATCTAGGCGGATTGAAAAAATGCGTTCCACAAAAGTGCTTCTGGAAATCATCGCTTCGGCCATCGAGCATGAGATGAATAGGAATTCCCGAGGTATTGCTAGAAATCAAAGTTCCAGCTGTACGATATTGCTCGACCTTTTCAAAAAGTGATTTTTTGATGTCCAGGTTTTCAACAATCGCCTCAATGACCCAATCGCAATCTTTAATCTTGATAAGGTCATCATCAAAATTGCCTGTGGCAATTCGAGAGGACATACGCTTATGATACAAAGGTGACGGTTTAGATTTAATAGCAGCCTGAAGTGAATCGTTTACTATTCTATTTTTAACGGCAGAATGACCTAAATCCAGAGCTTTGTTCCGCTCGGAATCACTCAATTCCTGAGGGGGGATATCCAATAGCAGTACATCGAGTCCGATATTGGCAAAGTGACATGCGATGCGGGATCCCATGATTCCTGAGCCCAGGACTGCTACTTTCTTGATGGTTCTTTTCATTTTATAGGGAGATGTTTATTGGGTTTGAGGCTTATTCCGTAGTAGTTAGTTCTATTTTGCTTAGAAAGTTTTGTATTACGTTTTTATCTTCTGCCACATTATTAATAATCTGAATGACCTTGAAAAAGGTCTGTAAATCTCTGTCAGGTACTAGCTCACGGACCCTGTTGTTAAATTCTTTGACAGAGACTCGGGAAAATTCTCTTTTTTCCTTGCCTAGATCGGTGAGAAATATACGAACCGATCTGCCATCTTCCGGATCAGGTTCTCTATAGATCCATTTTTTCTCTTCCATGGTCTTGAGCATGCGAGTAAGGCTGCGTGCTTCAAGTCCCATCAGTGGTGCAATCTTGGTAGCCGGTGTACCTTCGTCAGCATCAATGTTGAGCAAAACGAAACCAGTAGATGCAGTGATATCAAATTCTAATCCATACTGGTTGTACATCCTAGAAATGGATAGCCAGGTGCCCTTGATGTTATAATCGACGGTTTCTTCTCGCTTCATAGCAGTTATTAGTTGGAGAAATCCAAAGATATACAAATTTTGTTATGCATGCATACTATTTTGGCTTGTAGAACTTGCTGTTTTATTGTCTTATTCAATTGACTCTTCAAATGAATGATGCTTAGAGATTGGAAAATCCCGCAGGAGCACTAAATTTAAAGTGTAAACCAGGTAACATGGCCAAGAAGGAGATGGGATTTCAGGAAATCCCGGAAATTTTTTATTCGTTTGAAAGCAAGAAACCTTTCGAAAAGTGTATTAATTGTAATCGAGATTTGTTGGACGGTGATACGGATTACATCGTCGAGAAGGCAGTCAGAAAATACAAAGATTTTGAGGCTAAGGATGTAATCTTTGATTACGCTATCTGTATAGATTGCGCTCTTGAGATGCGGAAGGAGTTCTCCAAGGAATCAGCTGAGAAGATGGACGAGTACTTTTCCAGTCATGTCAATGCTCAAACGATGCCTATCAAAGATGAGGGCGAAATCGATGTGGAGAAATGCATTCAGCATTGTGTTGTCAAGAAAATAGATATCAAGGAATTGCAAGAGTACCAACTCTTTGCTTATTGCCGGGGTGAAAAGCTCTTTCAGGGCATCCCTCCCTATATGGTCAGTGCAGCGGCAGTTGAGGAAATTTTGCCTCTTTTGTCTAATTCGACATCAGATCTACTAAATGGGTTCTACGAGAAGCACTTTAGCCCGGATCCTAGTCTGCTGGAGCCCACTCCGAAATTGGTCTTTCTTTGATCATGAATGAAAACCGGTGCAATTAGTTAATAACATCTCCGCGTAGTTTTCGAAATCGTTTCCTGGCTTCAGCCGCGTACATACTCCCAGGATAATCTGTTAGAAATTCACGATAAAGCAATTTAGCTTTCTCATAGTCAGCTAATTGTAATTCGTAAATTTCGGCCTTTTTAAAAAAAGCGTCATCTCCCAATATATCAGTGGCAAACTCATTCAAAATTTGATCCAGCGCGATGAGAGCATCGCTAAATTTTCCTTGTTCATTGAGCAATTGGGCCTGTAACCAATAGGCTTCGTCGGCTAAACTATGATGTGCATTGTCATCAACAAATTGTTCAAGTCTTTCCAGTGCTTGCGCGAGCTGTTTTTGGAAAACAAGAAGTTCGATTGAGGCAAATTCTTGCATAACCAAATCGGATGTATCAAAAGCGGTATTATTGGTAACCAATATACTCAGGTAGATTGCATCATTGGAAATTTCTTTAGTAGTGGCCTTTTTGAGAATATCCAAATGACTCTTAGCCAATGAAAAGTTGCCCGTAAAGTAATTGAGTTGTGCATTTTTCAGCTTGGCTTCGTATGCCAAAGGGCTCTTTTTGTGAGCTTTTTCCACTTGTGAGTAAAGAAGTGTTGCCTCCCATGGTTCATCTATCAGTAGATGTATATCACCGAGATTGAGTTTGCAGGTAGCAATCAATTTCGCTGAAACTCGAGGTATACCTATAATGTCATTGAGGATGCGAATTGCTGAGTCCTTTTCATCTAGGTAGAATGCATGTAGCAGGGCTTTGTTGCGCAAGGCTTCTAGTGTAGTGAGATTTGGCCCTAGTTCGTCATATAATGCTTGGTAGTCATGAGTAAGGTTACGAATAGCTAATTTATCTACTGGATACTTGCTCTTGATTGATCCCTCTTTTGATCGGATGAGTAGTTTCCGTGCAACCGGGTAATTGTATCCATCGGCAAATACTTCAGTGATATATTGGAAAATAGTAATGGCATCCTCCCAGGCATGGTTGTCCAGGGCTATCTGCCCAATTCTCATGGTTTCGTCACCTCCATTTTCCATTCGTTTGTCCAGGGCCCTGGCCTGAAGGAAAGCCCCATAGAAGTTTTTTCTCTGAAGCTCCACCCAGATCAGAAGGTTACTAAAAATAGGTAGGTCCGGCTGCTTCTGGATTTTCTTGATGAGTGTTTGTTCCAGGTAATTCAAGTCCTTCTCATCTCGCAGTAGATTCTGGAAGATGTTTTTTACATAGTTAACATTGCCCGGATTGCCCATAGCATAATTGAGATACTCCTCAGTCATAGATTGGTTATCTTTCATTTGCCTGTATATGCCGGCCATATCCAAAGCAAAGGCCGAAGGCCGACCGTTTATTTTTCTGGCCTCCTGCAGAAAATCTAAGGCTTCGGCTAGTAATTCACGATTGACAAGATTTTGAGCCACTATGTTGAGCTGATATTGGTTCTTCTCCAGTCGATTTTTGAAATTTCGGAGGTAGTTGCTCTTTTTTTCTTCCTGACCACTTGTATGATAGAGATATATAAAGTCAACCTTGTATTGAAGACTGGCTGGGAAGTGCTTCGCTGTCTTAGACAAATATTTTTCGGCTGTTACAAAATCATTTTTGGTAAGGAGTAGATTGAAATAGTTGGCATGTATGCTCGAAATGTTTTCTGGCTTCCGAGATAGTTTCTCGTAAAGCGATTCGGCCTTTTCGAAATCACCATTGATATAATACTCATTGGCCAACTTAGTCTGATGGCTTTGAGCAAGAACGCCGCTTCCAGCAAATAATATTGTTATTATAAAAATGAACGGCCTAAGGTCTTTTATATGTTTTTCCACAATTTGCTATACTCTTAGTATGAATATAAGGTTTTAAAATTTAAGCTTCTTTTATTATTAGGCCTGTGGATATGTGGGAAACTTGGTAAAAGTTAATTTGGTTTTTCCGTTTGTTGACAACAGAGAACTGTTAATTAGAAATCCACATATAATTTGCAGCTTAAGATATTGATTTTCAACTAAATAGAAAAGCGGTGTGGAAAAGAGAACTGGCATGGTGGGGATAAGAGTTTGGAAGGGAACATGGGGAAATCTGGTGTACGTGTATTGGATTAAAGAAAGGTTATCCATAATAACTTTGGTAGCAAGAAGCGTAAGTACAAGAAGTGGACTTTTCCCACAAGTTAAGAGGTGGTTATGCACATGTTATTAGAACGTGAGGTCCTCAATGATGAGCTCCCAGTTGGCTCTGATATCTGAGTAAGTTGGATAAATAAAGACGGATTCAGGTTGAATGTTGTTGTTGATATTGCCAAATGTCCATTGGCCATCGTTATCGTCATCGATGAGTACCCTGAAGGAATAACTTCCGGGAGGGACTTTGGTAAAAGTGTAGTTAGTCTGGTTTTGAAATGAGTTTAAAACGTTGAAATTTTTATCAATGAGTTGTACTGTGTAGCTGGTCTTATCAGTGATAATGTTAGATATTTTGATGACGCCGAAATTTTCAGGATCAAATTTTTGGATGGATGTCGAGAGGGCGGCACTGGTATCATTTTCTACGGATATGAAAGCACCTCCTTTGATTTCGAGATCGGCTTTTATAAATGTTCTTGGTTGATAGGGATTGGCTGCTGTATCAACACTGTCACGTTGATTGTATAGGTTTTCTAGTAGGGTATTGAGCGTGTCGTTGTAGTATGTCCAGTCAAAGGAGGTTTCAATGTTGAGTTGGGTGAAGTTGTGATTCCATGTTTGGAGAGTCGATGTATCCAGGGGTAAATTGAATATAGAGTCTGCTGTGAAATAGATGGAGTCGTAGAAGAATGCTGTTATGGGTTTTGAAAATAGGAGTTGGAAAGAGAATTGGTTACTTGCTGTTTTTGGAAACGAAGATGTAATCTCCATTTCTTTTGGCCTGCGTTGTGTTTCTATAAATTTTACAAATACCGTATCAGCTAGTTCACTTTGTAGTGTATCTCGTGCTTTGATAATTTGACCCAGACTATCTGAGAGGTCAATGATTAGGTTGTTGTAAAAACGAATGGATTGACCTTCTCCCTCTATACTCGTCGCGAAAATCCCGTCGCTTGGATCTAGGGGTTCAATGTCATGATCTACGATCTGTTTGTTGTATCGTGCTTCAAAGTACTTTCCCGAAGGGCGGGCAGAGATAAACTTGAATGTGGCCGCATCGATCAAATTAGTTTTGATACGAAGTGAGTCTAAAGATGACGTCAAATTGATCGTATCAGCTAGAAAACCATGCTCTTCTTGATCAGGATTGAAAAGGAGGTTACTGTTTTCATCATTGAAACAAAGAATTTTGTAAAGTCCATCTTTCATGTTTTCAATTCTGAATATGCCTTCTTCGCTGGTACGTACAAAATACCTCGGTTTTTCAAGCGTAAAATCTAATGTATCGGTAAAGGGATAGAAGCCGACTATGAATTTGGAGGATGGTTTTTGATTATAAAGATTTTTGACCGAGCCGGTTACGTAGAGAGAGTCGATATAAGGACCTGTACTAAATGCTAATATTAGGTTTTCTGAAGGGTTTTTTTCAGTGATATCGGTAAGTCCGTCAAAGAAGTTTAAGGTGTAGGTAGTACTGTCTTCTAGTGGTTCTTCGAATTTGATTAAAAGCCTGTCTTTTCTAATTGTGTGGGTGTATTTACCTGTTAAAGATGGTGTGATGATTAGGTTAGCTTTGATCTTGTCAGCGGCTATATGTTCATCGAATGTGAGTGTGACTTGCTGTGCTTCGAAGTTTAGTGATTTGTGCTCAGGAATTGAAGTTATTAAAAGAGGAGGTATGGTATCTTTTGGACCACCTGTCGGAGTAACGGGATTCGCACATCGAATGAGTGAATCGGCAATAAGTGCAATCAGAATGGCTTTGAAAATGACTTTCATTTCTCAAGAACGTATATGTATGAACAATAGTTGTCTGTATCCCTGGACTGGTTGTTGGTTTTTCTTGATAACCGAAGTGCTTGCAGAATATCAATACTGCCTTGAGATTGGAAAGTACTGACTAGTACATATAATAGGTTGTAAGCCGGGCAAGGTATTCTTTCGACAATGTTGAATTTGGTTTTTGTGAATAACATCTCGGCACTTGAAGGCGAAGCAAAGTACATGGATCTTGGAGCATCATATGCCGCCCAAGCTTGACCAAAATGGTCAGCGACCGGACTCGTGGGGTTGGCAAGGTGGATTAGAAGTTTACCGTCTTTTACCAGTTTCTTTCGGAGTTGCTTGATCGAATCCTTGAGTTCTTTGGCGTGACCAAATCCTTCCCAGCACGTGATCATCTCAAATTTCAGGGATTTAGGAATACCTGGAAGTGAAATTTCTGAGGTAATTGGCTGAACCTGGATAACATCCCTGGATTTAGTTAGTAGTCTACGAAAGGAATTTACGCCTGACGCGATATTCAAGAGTTTCTGTGGATTATAATGGTGAACAAGCGATAGTTGTTGTTTGACAATTTTACGTGTGAGTAAACGTGTGATCAATGACATTCGCTTGCCAGATGGAAGACGATCTATGAGTTGGGGTGCGAGGAAGCGGGTAATGTCGGTGGGTCTGGGATTGAGAAAGCGTAGATGACAATTAGCGCAACCTACAAGGGCGAAACTCTCTCCGCTGATTAATGAATCTTGGAGTATCAATTGGTTGACGAGTTTGGGATATCTGCAGGAGGGACATTCCTCTAGTTTTTCGTACATCTACTTGCCTAGGTAAACCATTAGTATGGAAACGTCCGCGGGCGAAACTCCACTGATCCTGGAGGCTTGCCCTAACGTTTCGGGCTTAATTTTAAGTAACTTTTCTTTGGCTTCCGAAGATAGAGAAGTAATTTTTTGATAATCAAAATCTTGCTTAATTTTCAGACCTTCCATAGCACTGAGCTTCTCGGAATTTCGTCTTTCTCTATCGATATACGATTCATATTTGATCTGTATGTCGGCCTGCTCGAGCACCTCTTTGTTATAAGTAAAAAGGTAGGTCTGAAGCTCTTCATTAATGTCAGTCATGTTGGCAACGTTGAGTTTGGGTCTTTTGACTAGATTATAGATACTGACTTTTTCCTTTACTATTGCCGACTGATGTTGTTGTAGGAATGGATTAATGTCTTGTGGTGTCAACTTTTTGAGTTTCAAGTTCTTGACAAGTTCTTGAGTCTTTTGTTTTTTGTCTAGGACCTTTTGAAGACGCTCATCGGAGGCAAGACCAAGTGAATGACTCTTTTCTGTGAGACGTAAGTCAGCATTGTCTTGACGGAGGAGTAGGCGATATTCGGCTCTGGAAGTAAACATTCTATAGGGTTCTTCAGTGCCTTTGTTGATCAGATCGTCTATGAGAACGCCAATATAAGCTTCTGATCTTTGGAGTACTAGTGGCTGACTTTCGTGGATTTTAAGATGAGCGTTGATCCCGGCCATTAGGCCTTGTGAGGCGGCTTCTTCATAGCCTGTGGTACCATTAATTTGTCCCGCGAAATAGAGTCCATCTACGAGTTTTGTTTCCAACGTCATACGAAGCTGCGTGGGTGGAAAGTAATCGTATTCTATGGCGTAACCAGGCCTAAACATTTTGGCATCCTGAAAGCCTGGGATTTTCCGTAACGCCGCGTATTGCACATCTTCCGGTAGTGAAGTAGAGAAACCATTGACATATACTTCTACAGTATCCCAGCCTTCCGGTTCGACAAATATTTGATGTCGATCGCGCTCAGCAAATCGATTGATTTTGTCTTCGATGGATGGGCAATATCTTGGACCAATTCCTTGAATGCGGCCATTGAACATTGGGGATTGGTCAAATCCTGTTTGGAGTGTGTTGTGTACATCTGCATTGGTGTAGGTGATCCAACAACTTCGCTGCTTAGGTAATGGTTGAGTGCCGTCTAGGTATGAGAATTTCTCGGGATTTTCATCTCCAAGTTGTTCCTCCATTTGGTTAAAATCAAGGGACCTAGCATCTACTCTGGGCGGTGTGCCTGTCTTCATGCGACCGGATTCGAAACCAAGTTCTTGAAGTTGCTCGGTGATTCCTTGAGCTGCACGCTCTCCGGATCGTCCTCCACCAAACTGTTTTTCACCTATATGGATGAGGCCATTGAGGAAAGTACCATTGGTCAAGATGACCGCTTTGGAGCGGATTTCGATACCTAGGCTAGTTCTTACTCCTTGTATCCGCCCGTCCTTGACAAGAATACCGGTGACCATCTCTTGCCAGAAATCTACATTGGGATTTCGTTCTAGAGTCAGTCTCCACTCTTCAGCAAAACGCATTCTATCTGACTGGGCACGAGGACTCCACATGGCCGGTCCTTTTGAGCGATTGAGCATGCGAAATTGGATCATGGTTTTGTCTGTCACGATGCCTGACTGACCGCCGAGGGCATCTATTTCGCGCACGATTTGACCTTTGGCTACCCCACCCATTGCTGGATTACAAGACATTTGTGCGATGGTACCCATATTCATGGTGACCAGTAGGACTTTGGAACCCATGTTGGCGGCGGCGGCAGCGGCTTCGCAGCCTGCATGACCTGCTCCTACCACGATGATGTCGTATTGCTGAAACATTAATTAGATTCTGATATAAGGATGTTCCACGTGGAACACTTTTGGTAGAAAATAGTTCACCGTCTTCAGGTGTTTCACGTGAAACACTAAATGCGCCGTAAAGATAGAGAAGCCTCTTCTTTTTCCGTCATTTGATTTTGCTCCTCCTCCGTCTTGTCATTATAGCCAAGCAGATGCAATAACCCATGAGCCATCACCCGATTAAGCTCCTCTTCAAATGTGACGTTGTGCTCTTTGGCATTGTCAATAACCCTATCAATGCTTATAAAAACATCTCCTTCGATGGCACTCGTCTTTTCATCTCTATTATCAAAGGTGATAATATCAGTGAAATAGTCATGAGCAAGGTATGTTTTATTGATCTTTAAGAGGTAAGTATCGGAGCAGAAGATGTAATTCAACTCTGCGATTTTTTGGTTTTCTTGATGGCTGATCGCTAGTAGCCACTTCGTGACTTCATCCTTTTCTTCCAGAGAAAAGTTGGTGTCCTCTGAAAAGAATGCTATGGATGACATCTAAGAAAGGTAGAAAGTGAGTTCTACTATTTTACCGTCTTCTTTGAAAACGACTTCGTCGCAAAGATTTTTCATTAGAAAAATACCACGACCTCCAGGTTTATCCAGATTCTCAGGTGATGTGGGATCATCCAGATTTTCGTAATCAAATCCCTTTCCTTCATCGGCAACCTGAAATTTGATCATATTCTCCTCTAGCTGCAGCTGAATATTGACGTTTTTTCCTTTGTCTTTTTTGTTACCATGTAGAATGGCATTGTTTACAGATTCCGTGACAGCTATCATTATATTGCCATAGATATCATCATTCAAGGAGAATTTCTCTCTGGCATTGTCTATGAAACTCTCGATGATCCTGATGTTTTCTGTAAGTGACGGGATCTGCAATTGAATAGAATCCATTAGTTTTCTTTACTTAGGCGTCTAAAATAATCGTTTACTTCTTTTTTGTAAAATGGACTTAATTCCAAAGGTACTGTTTTCAGTAATTCTATCTCTTTTTCTTTTGCTTTTAGGTACTCCTCAAACGCTTCCGGCAGTCGCTTTTCATAGTTTGTAGCTGTTTGCGCTTCTCTATTTGGGTCTAACTCTTGCTCACGAAGTGACTCTTCTGCTTCGAGCATCCGTGTGATAATCTCTTCTTGTCTATTTATCAGATTGTCTGTTATTCTTTTATTCACCAGATCCACCTCGTTCTTTTCCATTTCCTCAATGATCTTACCCAGCTTATCTCCAGCTTCTTTTCCACCATTTTGACCATTCAGTTTTTCTTGCATTTCCTGTAGTTGATTACGGATCATTTCTTGCTCAGCCGCCATCTTTGCGATCTCTTCTGAGAGCTCTCTACCTTTTAGACCTTGTTTTTTGAGATCCTTAATCCGCTCAGCAAGTTGTTGCTGGAGCTGTTTCATATTAGGTAGCGATTGGTTTGATTTCTGTCCTTTTTGAGGTTTTCCCATAGCTTCAGCCATAGCCATTTGCATTTGTTGCAACACATCGTCCAACAATAAAGCCAAGTTATTGATAGAGGTCATTGCAAATTGCTGGCTACTCAGTGCTTTTCCCCTATTCCGCTCTCGCAATTGTCGGACTGACTCATCAATATTTCTATTCACCTCGCCTACCTCTCGTGTGACGAAGGAAGAGATCTGCACAACTCGACTAGCTAGCGACAATAGACTATCTTCGATTACCTTCGCATCATCCTTAAGTTTCAATTGCTCTTGTGAGAGCTCTACAAATCTGGGATCAACCTGTCTTACTTCTCTAAAACTCTCAATCAACTCTTCCTGCTTGAATGACAACTTCACCAGGTTATCGGTAATGTCTCGCAAGTGGTCCATGTTCTCTTGCATCATCTCCATCTCCATATTCATTTGCATGTTTTGGAGCTTTTGTCCCAACTGCTTCATTTTTTGACTATTATTTCGCTGTTGCTGACTGCTATTTTTTCGCTTGTTTTTGCTGAGTTCTTCATCAATTTTCTCAAAGTTCTGGTCGATTTCCTCCTCCTCTGATGACATATCCTCAAGCGGTTCAGGGTTTTTGAGTTCTTGATTCATCTTTTCTATCTCATCCATGTTTTCCTTCACTTCTTCAAACTGCTCTTTGATTTCTTCCTGTTTCTTCTGCACTTCCTCTTGATCACTGGCTTTAGATTCGTTTTCGCGAGCTAAATCTTCTTGCTTTTTAGCAAGTTCTTCCAGCTTATTACTTGTTTTTTCCAACTCGTTCTCGACCTTGAGTCTCTTGAACAATTCTAATGCTCTTTCCAACTCCTTTTCCAGGTCTTCTTCTTTTGGAGCTATTTTGTCCAGCTGATCCCTTACGTCTTGTATATCCTTTTTGTCTTCCAGGATTTTTTGCAGCTCGTCGTACAGTTTTTTCGTCTCTTCATCTAATACTTCCTCCATTAGTTTTTGTAACTGCTTTGCCTTTTCCTTGAGAGGTTCACTTCTTTTCTGAAACTTGTCCTCTCCTTTTCGCAATTCATCAAACTCCTTTTTTAATTCGTTGATAGACTTTTCGATTTCTTCTCGCTGCTTGAGAATATCTTGGAGTAACTTTTCTTCCTGCCATTCCATCTCTTTCTTACTACGTAGACGCTCCTCCAGTTCCTTCAGCTTTTCATTGATCTTCTCTGTACTTTGTAGTGACTCATTGATCTTTTCCTGAGTTTTTTCTGATTTCTTGCTGAGGCTTGATTCCAGTTCTTTTTTATTGGGCATTTTGAAGGAAAAAAGCTTGCTTCTGGCACCTTTTGCTCCATTTACACCATCATTGTCTTTAACTTCTACAAAGACTTCCAGCTTCTCGCCTTCTACAAGGTTGAGCGAGTCGAGCTCCCAACGGAGATAGTATGTTTGCTCTGATTGCCTTTTATTGAATGGGATTGCGCGCCTTTTTTTTGTGTCTTTATTCCCTCGATTGTAGTTCAACGTCAAGTTGGAAATGCCGTAATCATCACCTATGTTGCCGGCGATGACCAGATACTCGAACAAAACCGTATCAGCGTAATATTCAGCACTTATGGTTGGATATTGGTCTTTTATGATTTGAATGTCGTAACTGATCTGATCCCTGTTCTTACTGTGCTCATTTTGCAACGAGATTTCGTACTTCCTTTGTTTCCGGAGCTTCCTTTTTGTCGTAAATATCTGATTATCAGTTTCTTTAGAAATTAGCGTATCTTTCCGATCAAAAATAACAGTGGCTTTATCAGCAGACGACGTAGCAATGTTCCACGTGGCTATAGTGCCTTCTGCGACAGTTAGATTTCCTGCATTTACGATTCGTTCATCTTTGATTTTGGTATACGCTGGGTAGTCTAACTCTACGTCAAACTGACTCAACTCAGGCCTGGAGCGCATTACTATTTTCTTTTCTTCGCTATCAAAACCAGCAGCTGTAAGCTGAAACCTAACATTTGTCTGAATTTTCTGAAAAGTATATCCGAATATACGGTCTGATAGTGGATGTAGCTTGGTCTTTCGCCTTCCACTGATCATATATACATTTTCAGGTATTGATTTGCCTTCCAATCGGACTTTTAGATCAAAATCTTCGTTCTTAAAGGCATCAAAACTCTCATTTTCGAAAATATACCTAAAGGGTGCTTCGGGAATGTACTCTTTCCGATGGTTCACAATTCTTTCTGTACTTTCGGTTAGCATCTGCGGTATCGTGAGGCCAGTGAGCACTATCACCAGTAGAACTCCGCCAAAATAGTAAGCGTATCTTTTGTTGATACTGAAATCAACAGCTTGCGCGAATGGTATAGTTTTTAATCCTTCAATCCGCTTATTTAAACTAGCTAAAATCAAGGAGGAATTTTCTGAGGAAATATTTCGTAACTGTATGGTATTCAGTAACTTATCTCTTACATCCGGGAAAAACTTCCCAATCTCTTTGGCGGCTTGCTCATCAGAAAGCCCGGCTTCCACATTCAAAAGGTGGTAAACAGGACGAAATACCAAACTGGCAAGAGATGCCAGCAGTGAAACAAGCAATATGTAGAATATAGCAGTTCTGACGGCTACACCATAGTTAAACTGAAACTCAAGAACCGAACTAATCAAAAATAGTAGCAGAAAAAGGGTGCTACAGATCAATAATCCCTTGATTAGAAGATTTAAGTGTTGCTTCCTTTTGTATTCTTTGAGTTTCTTGAAAATGACATCGTAGCTCATTCTTTGTCGTTTACTATTCCTATTTCTTGTTCAAAGTATTCAATGATCTGATACTTCAATAGCTTTTCTTGCTCCATCAAATCAAAACGCGGCAACTTCTTGGTTGGCTTCCAATGGGGCCAACCATCTTCATCTAACCCCTCTAGTACATAAAATCCTGCAAGAGAAAGTACCTTGCAAATAGCGATATGCATCAGATCTTGTTTTTCCTCCTTGCTGAAAGGCTGAATCCCCTTGCCCAACTCTTGGACTCCGATTAGAAATAATACCGCATTCATATCTTTGGGCCTTTTTCCTGTCACATTTCCGATTTCCTTCAGCAGTGCTTGCCAACTTCTCTCCAAAACAAGGTCCTTTTTATACACCATTTGAATTAAGTTTGAATAAATGGTACTATCATCATACGCAAAAGTAATTTGGGAAGATTTCCTTTCTTTGATCTATCCACGAACCTGCATAAACTGTTCGGATAGTTTGGCTTCTCAAGAACACTTCCTTTGCACTTCCTGCAGGAGTAGTTTGCCTAAGATATCCTTTGATCAGTTTGCTGACAATCCCCTGGCCTCAAAGTTTAAATATAATCCAAAGGTAATCGGTGCTTCAGCCTATTTGAAATTTACCAGAAATGGTGTAACCCAGCGGATGCTTCATGAGGTGAAATACAATCGAAATGAGGAGCTCATGGAGACTCTTGGCGAATGGTACGGTCTATTCCTCCAGCCGCTTAACCTAAAAGCGGACTTTATCATTCCTGTTCCCTTGCATCTTTCGAAGAAAAGATCTCGAGGTTTTAATCAAAGCGAGGCGCTGGGGAGGGGTTTGTCAAGTATGATGGGCATCCCGCAAAATTCGGATATTGTACGTTGTATCAAAAAGACGGCAACTCAAACTAAAAAGACTAAAGTGGAGCGCTGGGAAAATATGGAATCAGTTTACCAAGTGATAAAACCATCCCTGGTAGAGGACAAGACTCTCATCGTGGTTGATGATGTCATTACCACCGGAGCTACTATCGGCGCGTTATGTGATGTGCTCGCCAGATCGCGTCCGAGATATATTTTTGTTTTGGCATTAGCTACTGGCGCTACTACATAAAAAAAGAGCCACTCCAATTTGGAGTAGCTCCTTAATTTATAGGTTATGAAATCTTAATAATTAGTACCGGCGCGGATCATTGCGCACCTGAAACCAATTGTCGAGGTTGCTGAGTCTTCGAAGATTGCTCTACGCGTTCCAGGAGACATCCAATATGCAACATCCGCCCATGAACCTCCTTTATAAACTCTCATACGTTTCATGGGAGGATTGTCAGGGTTAAATTCCTTCGGGCTGATTCCAGCTCGTTCAGCATCTTCTTGAGAGTACTGCGTCTCATTTCCAATAAAGTTATATTGACCATCATAGCCAGACTCTTCATCAAGGAAACCATCTCTTCGTACGGGGTTCATATCTTCCATATCCATGAATGATAATGGACGATATACATCCTGAACCCACTCATTTACGTTACCGGCCATGTTATAAAGACCGAAATCATTTGGAGGATAATCATAAATATAAGTAGGAATCATTGCACCATCGTTGAGCTTTCCTGCTATACCAGCATAGTCACCCCTTCCTCTTTTGAAGTTTGCCAGGAAATAACCCATACTTTTTCCATAAGGATTTCTGAGTGCGTGACCATCCCAAGGATAAAGTCTCCGGTGAGTCTGATTTTCATCCAGCCACTGTGTACCAATAAGTGCTTGTGCCGCATATTCCCACTCTGCTTCCGTTGGCAATCTGTAGTTGGGCAGGACTACTCCTGATTCTAATGGTATTCTTTCCGGAGGACCAGAAGCAGGAGCTGCTTCGGCACCAGCAAAAGCATCATCAGAGTTTAATGGATCTAAGAGGCCAGCATCTTCAGCTAATTTATAGTTGACAACTGCTGTTCTCCATCGACAGTAATTGACAGCTTGTCTCCAGTTCACTCCAACTACTGGGAAAAACCTAAAACCGGGATATCTATAGTAGTGATCTACATATGGATCATTGTATGCGAGGTCTTTGGCCCATACACTGGTGTCCGGAAGGTTATTTTTCCAGTATACTTCGTCAGAATCTGCTTTGATAAAATATTCATACTCCAACCAGTGGATATTGGCAACCTCTGTTTCGTCCATATAAAAGGATGCCACAGTAACTGCTCTTTCAATATTATCTCTGGAATGGATGATGTCTTCTTCAAACGAACCGAGTACTGTTCGACCTCCTTCTATAAATATAAGGTTGGGTCCTTCTGGTTGTCCAGCGAAATCGTTGACCTGAAATCCGCCTTCAACATTATACTCCAGCCCGGTAGCTGTACTATACCCAAGCGGATTTGTACTGCTAGGTTGTCCGCCGCTAAAACACGAGCTTAGACCTACAGCAGCTAAAAGTGAATAAGTAAAAAACTTAGCCGCACTCACAATTTTTTTCATAACCTGTTATCTTTTATGCAAGCGTATTAAAACACTAATTAATACAAATATTTCAAAAATACCTATTAATGGCAATGTTTAGCCAACATCTCTATCTATTAAATAGCTAAATGAGGTATTTATTGTATTAGACCGGAGATTTATCCTCAACGACGCTGATCGCGCCAAGTAATTCAATAGCTTGGCCAACGGACTGTACCTGATCAAATGTGATGATTAGCTTTTTACGAATTTCTTTCATTCTGGAGCTTGAGGGGTGCTTTTGAACAAATCCCAATATTTTACCAAAGGTGGCGGATTGGAAATAGCTTTGGTCTTTGTCTTCCGATAGATATGCTTTGAGCTTCTCTCCCTTTAAGAATATCTTCTCAAAACCTAACTCAACTCCCAGCCACCGCAGTTTCACGCTCTCAACAAGGTCTTCAACAGCTTTTGGAGCTGGCCCAAATCGATCAATAATGCTTTCGGTGAAAGACTTGAGCTCTTCTTCCTTCTGAATATTGTCCAGTTTTGTGTAGAGATTCAGTCGCTCTGACGTGTTAGTGACGTAATCATTGGGGATAAGAATTTCCAGATCCGTTTCAATTACGCAGTCTTCCTTGAGCGTTTTTAGTTTTTCGCCACTAAGCAATTCCTTTTCGAAAAGGGCTTTGAACTCATTTTCTTTGAGCTCGGTAACGGCCTCATCCAGGATTTTGTGATACATGTCGAACCCCATATCGTTGATGAAACCACTTTGCTCACTGCCCAGCAGATTGCCCGCTCCCCGAATATCCAGGTCTCGCATAGCAACTTTGAAACCATCACCCAAATCCGAAAACTCTTCAAGGGTAATCAACCTTTTACGTGAATCTGATGTCAGGCTGGACGTCGGAGGCGTAACAAGGTAGCAATACGCCTTGGTATTGGATCTGCCCACTCGTCCACGCATCTGGTGGAGATCAGATAACCCAAACATATGTGCTCTATTGATGACGATCGTGTTGGCATTTGGTATGTCCAGTCCTGACTCAATGATATTGGTAGATACGAGCACGTCATACTCTCCCTCAATAAATTTGAGCATGATTTTTTCCAGCTGTTTACCTTCCATCTGTCCGTGAGCGATCCCAATTCGTGCGTCGGGCACCAGACCCAACACTTTGTTGGCAATAGATTCGATATCGCTTATCCGATTGTGCACAAAAAATACCTGACCACCCCTTCTCAGCTCGTGGCTAACAGCATCTCGGATTACTTCATCGTTGAATTCATGGATTTCCGTGGTGACAGGTCGGCGATTTGGAGGTGGAGTGGATATAATGGACAGATCCCGAGCTCCCATTAGGGAAAAGTGTAATGTCCGCGGAATGGGTGTGGCTGTTAAAGTAAGGGCATCCACGTTGACGCGCATTTCCTTTAAGCGTTCTTTTACCTTCACGCCAAATTTTTGTTCTTCATCAATTACCATCAGACCTAGGTCTTTGAATACGATGTCCTTATTGACAATTCGATGCGTACCGATCAAAATATCAACTTTGCCTTCCTGCACCTCTTTCTTGATCTGGGTAATTTCCTTTGTGGTTTTGAATCGATTGATGTATTCGATACTCACTGGAAAGGCCTTTAACCTTTCGCTAAATGTCCTGAAATGCTGTAGCGCCAAAATCGTAGTTGGTACCAAGACGGCCACTTGTTTTCCACTGTTGATTGACTTGAATGCCGCTCGGATGGCAATTTCTGTTTTGCCGAAACCAACATCTCCGCAGACTAGTCGATCCATCGGGTGCGCCATCTCCATGTCATTTTTCACATCACTGGTGGCGGTACTTTGGTCCGGTGTGTCCTGGTAGAGAAAGCTGGACTCCAGCTCGGCTTGTAAAAAATTGTCTTTTGGAAATGCAAACCCAGGTGCTGCCTTGCGCTTGGCATATAGGTCTATGAGATCCTTTGCGATATCTTTGACCTTTCGCTTGACCTTTTTCTTTTTGTTCTCCCAGTCTTGCGAGCCAAGTTTGTTTATCGCAGGTGGACCACCGTCTTTGCCAGAATATTTGGAGATCTTGTGTAAAGCATGGATACTCACATAGAGTAAATCATCATCTCGATAGATCAGTCGAAGTGCCTCCTGCCGATTGCCATTGACGTCGACGGTATCCAGTCCTGCAAATCGCCCAACTCCGTAGTCAATGTGCACGACGTAATCTCCGGTCTGTAGATTTTTAAGTTCCTTAAGCGTAAGTGCCTTGTTTTTAGAAAATTTCTCCTTTTTCTGCGTACGGTGAAACCTATCAAAGATCTGATGGTCAGTGTAGCAGGCAACTTTCGCTTGCTCATCTACAAAACCTTCCCTGAAACCAGCAACGACTTCTTCGTATTCTAGCGTCGGATCGACTTCTTCGAATATGGTCCTTAGCCTCTCAAGCTGTCTCTCAGACTCGGCGGCAATGATCTTGCGATATCCCTTGTGCTGTAGTTCATTTAGGTCCTTTGCCAGCAACTCGAAGTTTTTGCGAAAGTACGGTTGAGGTTTTACATCAAACTCTATCGTGTAGTCGGGTTTCAAGTAATATCTCTTGCCAAACTCAATTTTGGTAAATGCTTCGAGTTTTTCCTGAAACCACTTCGATGTCTCAAATAGATCCTCAGGTGCGAGCACCACTTGAGTCTGATTGCTCATCTTCATCAAGTCTGTAAATGATTCCCGGACCTTTTCAAAGCACTTGTCAATGATGTCAAAGCACTCCCGATAGTCTTTTAACCATAGTACTGTCGACTCTGGAAGAAAATCCAGAAAAGATTGGCGCTCCTCTTTCAGTAGCTTGGTTTGTACATTCGGAGTAATAGTAACAGAGGGCAGATTTTCATAAGAAAGCTGACTCTCAGGGTTGAACTCGCGAATACTTTCTATTTCATCACCGAAAAGCTCGAAGCGAAATGGCTGGTTTTGCGAAAAGGAGAATACATCTATTATTCCCCCACGAACTGCAAATTGACCTGGTTCATATACAAAATCTGTTTTCTCGAAGTCGTAGGTAAACAAAAGTTCTGAGAGAAAATCAATATCAATCTTTTCGCCGACAGAAGCCTTAAATGTATGTTCGATAAGAGACCTTTTGTTAATGACCCGCTCGCTCAGCGCTTCGGGATAGGTCACGATATTTAGCGTGTCATTGCCAATATTGTTTACAGCGTTTAGCACCTCCGCTCTTTGTAGCACGTTGGCATTTTCTGTTTCTTCAAATTGATAAGCCTTACGGTATGAGGTAGGGAACCTTAGATGCTTGCCTGCAGGGTCAATATGCTCAAGGTCATTTAAGAAGTAGTCGGCTTCCTCCCGGTCGTGTAAAATAAATAAGGAAACTCCCTGATGTTGCTGCGAGATCGTAGCACTGAGCATGCTATCCGCACTACCAGCTAATCCCTTCAACTTGAGTGTGACCTTATTCGCCAAGTACTTCAGAATAGATTGAACAAGTGGCTCATCTCTGTATGTTAATAGTAATTCGGAAGGTTTCACGGATATCTCTTCTAAAACAGAAGCGCAAATCTAGTTAATTGCACTTTTCAACTGTAGATACCTTCAGTATGTTCTGCATTCTACTTTTTAGATTGTAAAATATCAGAATGAACAAGTGATTTTTGTCTTTAGTAACAGCAGAAAATTGGGCAAAATGCCATAAATTCTGTGATCTAAAGAGGCAAAGATTTGTAATTTCTCCCTTTTATGTATTATTTTAAGTTTAATTTGAAACCTTTCAAGAAAGAAATAGGTTTAAATTTACGAATAGCATAAAATATTAAAACGAAGATCGCGTTTTAAAAGAGCTTTCTTTTAGGTTAGGTTGGTGATAAGGCGTGCTTCCATTCCCGGAACGCGCCTTTATTTTTTCACAATAAATTATTCTTCTCAAATCTGATCTGCCATCCATTCGTTCTACTTTTGATTCATGAAAAGGATTTCTGTCATTTTGCTCTTGTGGATGGTCGCTGTACAATCTTCTGCCTGGGGGCCGACAGGGCATCGGGTGGTAGGACTGATAGCAGAGCGTCATCTGAGCAACAAGGCCAGGAAAAATATTGAGAAAGTGCTGGGGAACGAGACGCTTGCTGAGGTCAGCACTTATATGGACTTTATCCGTTCCGATAAAAAATATAGACACCTGAATAACAAGCATTATTGTACTATCCCGGATGGAAAGACTTATGAGGAAGTGGGTCCGGCAGAAAACGGGGATGTTGTTGTTCAGATCAATAAGTTGTTGAAGGAGTTAAAGACTAAAACCTTTAGTGAGGAGAATGAGGCTTTTGCCCTGAAGTGTCTGGTGCACCTGATCGGGGACGTTCACCAACCTCTTCATGTCGGAAACGGGACTGACAGAGGGGGCAATGATGTGAAGGTCGAGTATTTTTGGCAACCTTCCAATTTGCATCGGGTTTGGGACAGTGGTATTATTGACCAACAGAAGTATAGCTACACTGAGTATTGCGATTGGATCGATCATGCTTCCGAACAGGAGATTGAGGAATGGCAAAATTCCCCTTTAATGGACTGGGTCAAGGAATCGGTGTCTTACAGAGAGCAGGTCTACAATATACCTGACGATAGGAAATTATCTTACCGCTACAATTACAACAATATTGATGTGGTCAATCTGCGACTACTTCAGGCTGGGATTCGCTTAGCCGGAGTGCTTAACAGCATTTATGGCTAGAAATCCCTGAAGGATTTCAACGTTTGTAGGAAAGGGCCGGGTTTCTTGTATCCTTTTACCATGATTTTGGTTTCAAAACCTTCATCCCATAAAACAATAGTCGGCAGGTCCCGGATATTCCAGTCTTGTGCGAGTCCTTTCTCACTATAGGTCTCACCTAGGAAAGTTACCTTCTTCAGGTTTTCATAGTCAAGTCGCACTGCGTAATAATTTTTAGCTACATAGTCAATTACCTTGTCATCGGTAAAAGTTTCTTTTTCCATGACCTTGCACCATTTGCACCAATCAGCTACCACGTCTATAAAAACAGGTTTTGGTTCTTCTTTCATTTTGACCTGGACCTGGTCTATAGTCAACCACTCGATTTCACCGCCTTCGATTGATTCCGTATGCCAGCTAAGGCCGAGGATCAGTATCCATAAATATGTCATAGTACAATTACTCTTAATTTTTGAACGGCACGTTCCATTTCTACCAGAGACTCGATGGCCATTACAGAGTCTTTGCCAAGCTTAAGGATGTCAGCGGCTTCAGCTACCTGTTCTCTTTCCTCATCAGCATAGTCGTCATCAGCATAGCTCATCCTTATGGCATCGTAGATTAGTAGTTTGTTGAAACTGACAACAGAGTTAGAATCTATCTCACTAAAAATTTCTTCCAGATCAGCTCCATCGAAGTCAAATTCTTCCCAATCCGCCACGATGCGTTCGTCTACTCCACAGGCTTCTGCCAGATCGATAGTCAACCATTCTAATTCGGGATCGGAAACATCGCCATCACTACCAGCGATTGCCAATAGTGCGTGTCCGTATGATTTCCAATGTTCTTTAGGAATCATAGTGATACCGTAAAAGGAGGGAGCTATATTGACTAGATCTGTACTCATAAGCTATGGGTGGTTTGGATCATACAAATTAAGCACTTATGGGATTAAGATGAAAAAGTCTCATATTAATCATGTGGAAATACGGATAATGTCCAAAGTCAATCTTAACTTTTCAAGAAAAAAGTCAACTTTATGTTTACCGATGCGGAACAAACGCAAATACAGCAACATGGTTTAACGACGGCTCATGCTACGAAGCAGATCGATAACTTCATCAATGGATTTCCTCCCACTATTTTAGCTGCTCCCGTGATCATTGGCGATAGTGTTTTGAAATTATCAGAGTCCGAAAAGGACTCGGCAATCTCAACATACGAAAAGCTTCGGGATCAAAAATCTGTCGTCAAATTTGTACCGGCATCGGGTGCGGCTACGCGTATGTTTAAAAGTTTGTTCACTTTCCTGTCCAGCTATTCGGGATCGGATACGGACTACCAGAAGTTGTTGGCAGATCAATCTCCCTCATCGGTGTTTTATTTCTTCAAGCATCTCGAAGGTTTTGCTTTTTACAAAGACCTAAAACATAAATTTGACGAGCGTGGTATTGCCTTGGAAGAAGCACATGTCAAAAGAGCCTACAAGGAGATCGTCTCTGTCCTATTGGAAAAAGACGGGTTGAACTATGGCCAACTGCCTAAGGGCCTATTGAAATTTCATAAGTATGAGAGTGCTTCCAGAACTCCTGTGGAGGAGCATATTGTAGAGGGTTGTCAATATGCACAGTCCGTAAAAGGTGTGCAAATCCACTTCACTGTGTCAGGTGAGCATCGCGATATATTCCAATCTCATGTGAGCGATGTCATCAAACAATACGAGCAGACTTTCGGGACCACGGTGGCAATTTCTTATAGTGAGCAGAAGCCGGAAACGGACACTGTCGCCGTGGATATGGGCAACAAACCTTTTAAAAATGGAGATGGTTCTATACTCTTTCGGCCAGCAGGTCATGGCGCTTTGTTGGAAAACCTCAATGACATCGATGCAGATGTCATATTTCTCAAGAATATCGACAATGTAGTTCCTGATAGACTGAAGGAAGAGACAATTAACTACAAAAAGGTAATAGCTGGAGTGCTCCTGGATGTACAGCAACAAACTTTTGACTGGCTTAGGAAACTTGAGCAAGATTCCTCTGACCTCGATCAGGCGGAGAAGTTCATCTCTCAACATTTAGGCTATCGGAAGGCACCAGGTCAATCTCTTTCTATTGAAGAAGCCCGAGCTATTTTGAATCGGCCCATTCGCGTCTGCGGCATGGTCAAAAGTGACGGTGATCCAGGAGGAGGTCCATTCTGGGTCAAAGATGACAAAGGAAACATCTCCCTTCAAGTAGTAGAAACCGCTCAAATCGATCTGGACAATCCGAGTCAAAAGGAGGTTTTTAACCAGGCAACACATTTTAATCCTGTCGATGTAGTATGCGGAGTCAAAAACTACCTCGGCAAGAAATTTGACTTATTGGAGTATCGTGATCCTAAGGCAGGGTTTATCACCCAAAAATCCAAAGATGGAAAAGACTTAAAAGCACAAGAATTACCAGGGCTATGGAATGGAAGTATGGCACATTGGAACACCATTTTTGTGGAGGTGCCGCTAATCACCTTCAATCCGGTGAAGTCTGTTAATGACTTGCTGAAACCGGAGCATCAGTAGCCAATCGCTCCAACATTTTTGTCAAAAAGGTAATTAAACCTTAACGTCTTTGAGCGTCAAAATTTCTCAGTCCTTGTGGTTATTTGATGTATTGATCTCAACAAGGATGCGACAGGAGCTTTCAGACCAGGAACTACTCCAGCTTTTAGAGAAAGGAAACGAACTAGCTTTAGACCAGTTATTTTCGAGGTACTGGGAGCCCATGTTTCAATTGGCCCTCAACATCACGGATGATCCTGACCTCTCAAGTGACATTGTTCAGGACATCTTTGTAGATCTTTGGGAGAGACGTGCTACCCGCAAAATCAGCCATTTACAAGCCTACCTCAACAGAGCGATCAAGAACCAAATGGCTTCTTATATCAGGAAAACCAAACACATTGAGCAATTTCAGCAGCACTTTGAGTCCATGTTTTCTGTGGATGATACGGAGCAGCCATTGCTTATGGAGGAGCTTCAAGACACGATAGATGAGCAACTGCAAAAGCTGCCTAACCGATGCCGTGAGATATTTAAACTTTCAAGGTATCACAGCCTATCAAATCAAGAAATAGCCGATCGCCTTAACATTTCCCTAGGGACAGTCGAGGTCCAGATTAGCAGGGCTTTGCGACACCTTCGTTATTCCCTTAGTCTCAATTGTACTTTTCTTTTGGGATGCCTTTGCTTGGTACTTTGATCCCTCTGTTATCACAGTGTTAACTGTTTTTCCCGTAAGTTATTTCTGCACATTTTAGACCGATTTTGTATAAGGACAGCAGACTTGACGCTACTTAAGCCCAAAGGTCTATTTATGAATAGGAATCAATTCTTGTTGTTGCTGAGAAAGTATGAAACTGGAAGTGCTACTCTGGAAGAAGAGCAACTGATTGAAAAATTCCTTGAGTCCTACGAATCTGAAATCCCAGGTATCGAATCATCACAACTTCTAAAGTACAAACATCAAATCCGGAAAGGAATCAAGAGTCGAATCTACTCCAAAAGTAGAGCCAACATTTTCAGTTACTGGAGAGTTGCCGCTATCATCATTTTCATCTTGGGTCTTTCCTGGTGGGTGAGACAATATCCTGAGCAAGGCAAGTTGCAAAGGACAGAAATAGCCTGGATCACCAAAAAAACGAAAAAAGGTCAAAAACTCACTATCAAATTACCAGATGGCTCACGCGTAAAATTAAATGCAGCAAGTAGCATTAGCTTCCCGATCTCCTTTACAGAAGATATCCGCGAGGTAAAACTTCAAGGGGAGG
>JAHCMJ010000131.1 GCA_019192485.1 Cyclobacteriaceae bacterium HetDA_MAG_MS6
TTAATCTTTTGTTGATAGCTTGCTTAAGTGAGAATGGTTCTTAATTCAGCTGATAGCGAAAGATCAAGGCAACTTGTAGTAGGAGACCATTCACAGGTATAGATGAGCGTTCGGATCGGTCATCGCCAAACTTCACCAGATTGAGTGCCCAGTCAATTTCATCATCCGTATCGTATTCTTTGAAACGAGAGCCGACTAAGTAGCTTGCCTTGGCTTGTAGTACAAGTTGTTTCCTGAAATAGTAGTCCGCGAATAGATTGATATCATTTATACTTCGTTGAATGTAGAGGTTTTCTTTTCTTTGAAAAGAGGAGATCAACCCATTAAATCCTACACCCCATCCCAGTTTTTCAGATTTGCTATTGTAAAGCGTGGCATTAACTGGTAGCGTACCAAAGAATCGCAAGTTTTTGTTTAGGATCAGGTCAATACCAAAGAGAGGCGAGACAAATGGTCCGAAGAACTCACTATTGAAATAGAAGCCTAACTTGTAAGTGAAGTTGGAGGACTTCTTTACTTCCCAAAGTCCGATTATACCTAATTGGTGGTGATGACTTTTGATGCTGATTTCGTCGCTATTGAAGCGGTTGATAGCCATGATTAGTATAGACTGCCTGTCGTTCAGGTTTTTCTTGAACCCTGCGTTAAAAGTAAGATTTATAAGTTGGTAAATAACTGATTTATTTTCATTTTCTAACCTTGTATCTTCGATACTGGAGCCAATCAGTATCGCATCTTTTTTGATGAGGATAGGTAGTTGGAAAGCAAAGCTGGTAGTTCTAAAGATGGAGTAGTCATCCTGAACTGGTCCAAATGAGTGATTAAATTTCGCAATATCAAGAAAAGGTTGACCGACGACTATGGTCCCACCAAAAAGTAGCGTGATCCAGAGTAGTGCTCTCACGGCATCATAGAATCGAATACTTGCACCTTTTCCCATAGGTCTTTACTCTTCTCTATGTATTGAAGATGTGCGGGGTGATCCTGGTAGATATCGTGGCCATTTTTGTTTTCGAAATGGGCTACCAGGCAAACAGTATAGCTATTGTCTACAACAGGTCTGTCTGTCATTGCAGGACGACCCACATGATAGGCTTTTACCTCTTTGATTTGCCTGACGAAAGCTCTAGTGCCTTCGATGAAGTTCTGGACTGACTTTTCATCTTTTGGATCTTTCATCCAGAAGAACACCATATGTACAAACTTTGAAGGTATTGGTCTTTGCGAAAGAGCTACGGCGGGTACAAAAGTGCCCAGCTCTAAAGACGCAAATATGGATTTTCGAAAAAATGATCGGCGATTAGGCATTGCGAGAAATTTGAATCAATGAAGGTACAAAATTCTTGGAATTTCAAAATTGCCACCTTACGACTAGTCCTTGTTTACTCTCAGTGCTCGGCCATTGACCTCCATCCCTTTGAACCTTGATTCCAGTCCCGATGAATGTTGCTTTTTGACTGTAAAAAAGGCATTCATCTTTTGTAACGTAATTTTACCAAAGTGTTTTCTTTTTACCCCTGATTGATCCGATAGGAAGTGTACCAGGTCACCTTTTGTGATTCCATCTTTGGTGCCCAAGTTGATAAAATACCTTACCTCGTCTTTGCCTGGGTCAGTTGGTGCTTCTGATCTTGATCTTGACGTAGTAGTTCTTTTTCCTTTTTTGCTGCGCTCTGCGGATGTGCTTTCATTGAGATCGCCATGGCTGTCCTGCGTGATTTTTGCAAGTTCCATGGACATCAATTTTTGTAGCAACTGATCCTTGGTCATGTCCTCAAATAGGGCAATTATTGGAGTTGCTAGATCGGTACCAAGCTCAATAGACCCTTGATTGCCAAGGATTGAACCTGCCCATTTTTCAAGTCTGATAGATTGGATCTGATTCATTTGCGGAACCTCGATCTTCTTAAATTTAAGATTGGATTTGTTCTCGATGAGTTTGATTTTCCTGCTCTCACGGCCATTGATAAAAGCCAGAGAAATTCCTTTTTTTCCAGCTCTGGCTGTTCTGCCACTTCTGTGCGTATAGTTTTCTATTTGATCTGGCAGTGTGTGATGGATCACATGAGTCAGGTCATTTACATCGATCCCTCTAGCAGCGACATCTGTAGCGACAAGGAGTTGGATGTTATGCGACTTAAATCGTTTCATAACCTTGTCTCGTTGCTGCTGCGAGAGATCGCCATGTAGTGCATCGGCACTATATCCCTCTTTGCCAAGTTGCTCCGCGATCTTTTGTGTTTCGATTTTCGTTCGGCAGAACATGATGCCTCTCATTTCCGGCTGGATGTCCAGGAATCTTTTCAGAGCAGCGAGTTTATCGGCCGTTTTAGTTACAACAAACTGGTGCTCGATGTTTGTGTTTACCTTGATTGAAGCATTGACAGATACCTCGGTTGGGTCTGTCATATAGTCTTTAATGATCTGCCTGATCTCCGGAGGCATTGTGGCTGAAAACAACCAGGTATTTTTCTCGTTAGGCGTTGTAGAAAGTATTTGTCTGAGGTCTTCCTTGAAGCCCATGTTGAGCATTTCATCGGCTTCGTCCAATACCACATATTGTACCTCTTTAAGTGTCACGGCCTTTCGGTTGATGAGATCCAGTAATCGCCCCGGAGTGGCAATGACAATATGCACTGGTCGTTTTAGTGCTTTGATTTGTGGTCCAATGGGTGCACCGCCGTAGACAGCAAGTACCTTTAGGTCAAACAACTTTTTGGAAAAAGCCTCTAGTTGCTGCGCTATTTGCTGTCCTAACTCTCTGGTCGGAGCTAATACTAATGCCTGGGGCATCAGCGTGGCGGGATCAATATTTTCAATTAGTGGCAAGCCAAAAGCTGCCGTCTTGCCCGTGCCAGTTTGAGCTAACCCAATGAAATCCATCTTTCCTGAGGTCAGCAGAGGTATCGCTTGTTGTTGGATGTCGGTGGGCTCTACGATACCTATGGAACTTAGGGCCTCAAGGATTGGGGTTGAAAGTCCCAGGTCAGCAAATGATTTCAAAGAAAGATTATTTAAAGTGAGTTCAAAGCGTAAAGTTACTGAATTAAAAGGGGAGGGGTCACGATGGGACCACTCCCGCCACGATATACATGACGCTACCTCCTGCGGAGATATATTTTTGTTTTTTGAGGTCGTCGAGCATTTGACGTTTGTAGGTATCGGCCCTTGACCAATATTGATCAAATTGAATCTGTTTGCCTCCTCCTGCTTTAAAATACCGAAGGTTACTTTCGTAATCTGTACCACCTCCGTCGGTCTCTATCCAATCGATCATTTGGGCTGCTCTTACGCGCTTCTCTCGGTTGTCGTAAGGAGGGATCAACTGATGCGCTTTGTCGGAAAGCCATACTTGTATGTCTTCAAGACCGGAATTTATAAATAACTCTGGCAACACATCTCCAAGAGAGCTATAACCTTCTCCTAATTTCTTTTTCCCTTTTTCGATCAAAAGCCTAATTTCTAGCATCTGTAGCACGTCCGGGACACTGAAATCTGTTTCTGAATAGTTGTCGAACATAAGATTGGAGACTAGGTTGTTTGGCTCCAAACTGACGACATAACCACCAGGTTTGGTGATTCTTTTCATCTCTGAGATGACTTTTTTAGGGTCTTCCACGTGGATTAAAAGCGTCTGACAAAAAGTAAGATCCATGGTATCATCTTCCAGCGGAATACTTTCGGCATGACCTGCTAAAAAGTTAAACGAAAGCTCTTGATCAGTTTTTAAGTGCCTAGCCTTCTGTTTAGCTGTTTTTACATAACTATGCTCCATGTCTACTCCGGTTAACGATGCGCCATTCGGTAAGTATGAGGACAAGGCAAAAGACATAGTTCCTACGCCGCAGCCAATATCTGCTACTTGCTGGCAACTCGCTAAATCCAGCCTATCGGCAAGGAGTTTCAGATAATCTGTATTCCACCAGTATTGTCTGGCCTCTCCTAGGTGATCTTGAGAATGTGATTTGGAGCGCTTATGCGATTTATTCAAACAAGGACTTATTTAGGTAGTTTGTCATCTACCACCTTGCCTTTTTTGATAAGTCCAATGTAGTGTACGTCGTAGGATTTATTGTATTTCCGGATGGAAGCTTGAACTTGCTCTATTGATTCTCTACGCAGCTTTATTCCCCTCTTTTCTCCCTTATGTCTTAGTTCGATATAGTACCCGTCGCGTAAACTAACGGGCGTTGTTGCAGGTCTTCCCAATTGTATAACAGTTGAGTTACTAAAAAAGATTTGTTTCGATCGATTCCTGAAACGCCTCTACCAGATCCCTTCTGGGTTGAATTCAGCCGCAAAGATAAGGTTTTTTATCGTAAAAACCTCGCATGCCTCTTGCTTTAAGTCCCACCGCTAATCTTGCTTCAAGGATTTTGTGGGATTTGCTCTAGCCGCTGCAATCGTAATTTGACTAATGGTAAAGAGCATCAATGTGAACAGAATTAAAAAGGTCACAGCAAAAACGTACCAGGGTATATCGATTGATTGGACGAACGAATCCAACCAACGCGAAGCAGCATACCATACTAGCGGTATTGCTAATAAATTACCAACAAGTAGCAACAATAAAAATGGTCTGGTAAGCACTAAAAGGATTTGTTGAATACCCGCTCCCAGTACTTTTCGAATGGCAATTTCCTTTACTTTCTGTTGGATACTTAAGTTGATCATTGCGAACAGGCCTGATAGCGAAATGATGATGAATATAACAGTGACCAGATCAAGGATGACTTTTAGTTGATTCTCACTTTCATAAAACTCGCGACTCACGTCAGTCAAAAACTCTGGCTCAAAGGGAACTTTTATGCCAGTTTCCTGCCAGGCTTCGTCAATAAGCGAAATAGCTTGCTTGCTATCTCCTGGTCGGAGTAGAATAGACATGAAGTTTACACGCCTGTCTTGTCTCGAAGTCAGTACAAGTGGTTCTATTGATTGATGAAGTGATCGATAGTGATAGTTCGCTACTACTCCTACTATTGGATGTTTGATTTCCCCACCCATGGTAAGGGTTTTGCCCAAGATATCTTGGTGTTTTTGATAACCAAATGCTTCCATAGCTTTTTCGTTGATGATGAAGGCATTGGTTTCTCCAGGTCTGAAATTTCGTCCAGCTAAAAGAGATATACTGTGAGTTTTGAGATATTGATTGTCAATAGCGTTGTAGTTCAATGTTTGGAACTGCCTCGTACTATCTTCATCCATGCTAAAAGGAAATCTAGCAGTTTCAAAAATCACGGATGATCCCGATATGGATACGTTTTGTACGCTACTAATAGACTCTATTTTAGACTTAAGTATCTCTAAGTTACTTGCAATAGCAGGATTGCTGACCTGTACGGTAATGACATTTTGTGATTGATAACCAAGGTCTTTATTCAGGATATAGCTGATCTGTTTGTGCACGATGAAAACACAGGAAAGTGACAGAGCAGTGATTGTAAGTTGCGCGGTGAGTAGTGTTCGCTGTACGGTTAGAGTTGTTCCTTTGACTTTTGTTTTTGCTGTGATCGTAACAGATTTCCATGCTGATTGCAAGGCTGGATAGAGCCCTGAAAGAAAACTTATTACCATCCACAGTAAAAGGAAGAAAAGGCTGATTTGCCAGATGCTTGAAAAGCTATCGCGAAGTTCTAAGCTAGCGAATTCGTTGATATATGGCACTAAGATCAAGATGAGCACACTGGCCGTAGCAATGACGATGAGGACCGTAAATCCTGTATCCATAAGGGTTTGCCGGAAGATCGTGGTGCCCGAAGCGCCCAATACTTTACGGAGGCTGATCTCTTGACTTCGTTGGACGAGTGTGGCTGAATACAGGTTGATGTAGTTGATTATAGCTAGTAACAAGATAAGAATAGCAAGAGCTTGAAATATATAGATTGTCATTACATTGGCACGCCCTCCGAAATCATAATTTAGATCGGTCGTGAAGTAGATGTCATGCAATGGCTGCAGGTCAAACGATATGACGCCACTCAAGTCTCCAAGTTTTTCCTCTAGGAAGTTAGGCATGGCTTTTTTGACTTCCTGAAAGGTACTTTGCTCATGAAGTAAGATGTAGCTATTCATACTACCTATTCGGCCGAAACCATCTCCGAAGCTACCAGCAACCTCTGAAAAGGGCATGATTACGTCAAAGGAAATCGTGGAATTGGAGGGAGGATCGGGGATTACAGCTGCAACTTTGAAGGTTTCGTAAGTGTCGCTATTTTGGACTCCAATGAACTTACCGATGGGGTTTGCCTTGTTAAAGTATCTATTGGCAGAGGATTGAGTAAGAATGACATCATTTGGTCCATACAAAAGTGACACAGCTTCATGTTGGTGGTTTTTTTTGAATGAGAAGATATCCAGGAAAGTACTATCAGCATACAGGGCGGAAACATCCTCAAATTGGCTATCATCTACTCGGATACTGATGTTAGCTTGGCTGGTCCTACAGGCTTTGGATATCTGCGGGAAATATGCTGACATGGCCGGAGCAGTGGATTTTGAAGACACTGCAAAATGAGTAACGTTGTTCTCTGAGGTCACTATGGTTGTGACACGTGCTATTCGCTCAGACGCGGAGTGGAATTGATCGTAAGTCAATTGGTGACGTGTATAGGATAATAGCAAGACAAAAATGACTACACCTATAGTCAGCCCCAAGATGTTGAGCACGTATACTGATGGATATTTTCTGAATTGTCGGTGGTAGGCAATGAAGAAATTGAGCATTAACTATTTATTTAGTTTATTAACTAAATAAATAGTTTTATAAAAAGCAAGAATTCATCTTAGGGACAAAAAAGGGAGACGTCTTTAAGACGTCTCCTGGAAATTGATCCCCAAGTAATCCCCGGAATTAACCGGGAGCGATTCTTGAACTTTTTTGAACCTATTGCCCGTAGACCTCAACTTCATTGAGTCGAGCATAAATTGTCTGATTATTAGGTCCTTTGGTACAGTAGATACGTACGTATCGAGCATTTACTTTGGAAAAGGCAGTTTCAATAATGCGAGATTGATTACCGGTAACAGTCCTCCTGGTAGTCCAAGTCGAGTTGTTCGTGCTCGTCTGGACGCTGAAGTTCTGTAGTTCATAATTATTGCTGGTGAATATCTTAACGTAGCCAATACTTTTAGTACTCCCAAGATCCAGTTTGACCCATTCCGGCAATGAGCCGCCTCCTGGGTGGTTATTAGCCCAACTATAAGCTCCGCCTACTGTAGTATTTCTGCTGCCATCTTTGATTTTTTGCACAGAATATCCAGGATAAGTAGAACTAGCTGACACAGTAGCATTCCGAGCTAGGTTAATAGCTATAGAAGGTCCGGCTGGTATTGAAGGTCCTCCGAAGAAATTGAGTTGGACGCCGTTGATGGTAAATGATCCCGTCACGTTACCAACTCTGATCGCGTCGATATCACCGCAAAGACATAGACATGGCCCACAGTCATGAATGCCTGGAAAGCCCGAATAATAGCCATTGATATGTGGCATAAGGTTGAAGAAAGCATTGTTGATTCCTGAACCATTTTCTCTAAAAAAAGGCGAGGTTACAGAAGGAGGGATACTCGATGCGTTGGGCAGGTTAATAACGTTAAACCCATCTTCAAGCAATACCCACTGCCACGACACATTTCCGGAGTTGGAGTAGAGCTCGCTGTATTTCCAATTGCCCCAGAAGTTTTTCTTCTGACCTTCTGCACGCAGTACATTAGTGCAGTAAAGCCGGACGTCATCTTCCTCATAAGAGGAGCCTTGTACGTACGCCCTATACCTTCTTTTACCATATCTCCACCAGGCTGTACCGTTCAGCGTAGAATTGGGTGAGGATACGATGGTCCATGAATGGGAGTCATCCATCACGCGCCCATTAGAAGGAGCTACTCCACCTTCTGCCAAATAGTTAATGACGATAATGCCATTATCTGCATCAGAAAACTCTGCTGCCAGAAGTTTGGGTATATCTGATAGACTTCCACCTTCCAGGATTCTTTTTTGATCCAGACCGTATTGATACAGGTCATTTCCGATTTTCACGAATCCATCGACATTTAGCACTGGAGCTAGATTGACTTCGTAAATATTGTAATCAAAATAATCTCCCTCGGGGTCGCTTACTAGCCGTAAATAGCCTCTGGTCAGTGCGTGATCAAGTACTTCTGAAGTAATAGGCTCTGCTGGTGCCCCTCCAATAGCCTCAAGTTCGCCGGGGGTCATCTCTTCGAAATAGTCGCTGATGGCCCATTCGGCTTCCAAGACCTCATTGAAAACCTGTTTTAATGAAATGAAGTCTCGCTTTTCGCCCCAGGTCTTAAGTTCTTCAGGGGAGAGGGTTTGCAAGTGAGTGAGTGTTTCGAAAAGCTTTGCTTCACTTTCGAATGTGAGCATATCTGACGTTCGGTCGTATTCTCCTTCTAGTTTACCTAGTTGATCAATAGGTACTTTGTCAGCGTCAACCAAATTTTCTCGACATCCTGCGAGTGCAAAGGCTGTCACGGTAATAGCAATAACTAGTTTTTTCATTGTGATAGATGATTAATGTTCTTAATATCCTACTCTTTCAATTTTCGGTTCCTCGGCTACTATTTTTTTTGATATCGATGTTCGCTTTCACATAAGTCGATATTGGGGAATTAGCCCATTCATTTAATAAATACGTTGTTTATTATTAAACTATAGAACCAAAAAAAATGCTACAAGAAGCTACGGACGGACCTGAATTTGAAATATGATCGTTCAGATACTACTACGAAATGAGGCTTGCTGTGGAGATTCTGGTTCTTACTTCTGAATTAAAAGATGATTTTGCTATTGATTAGCAGTACATCCTGGCGATAGTATTTTTAAAAGTTAATATTATTTTCCTTAAGCTTTTTCTAAGGTAATCGATATGAATAGTAAGTGCAAAGACTTACCTGTTAATTTTTATTTGGTCAATTGTTTTCGACTACAATTGATTCTTAATACTCTTGATGGGCCAGGTACTCATAATCTGCAATGATGGTATAGAGGAATTTGACCACTGGCATATCACTTGAGATGTTAAGTTTTTCTTTGACTTTATCCGCTACTTTGTCAGCGGGCTCACTATTGAAACCATCCTTCCGCATTTTCAAAGTTTTCTTGATCAACTCGATGTGTTTGTCATTGAGAAGCTTGACCTCATGGAAAGTCACAACATGTTCTTCCTTGACAATACTTTTTAAGCTTTTTACCTGACCAACCTGTCTGATTTTGATCACAATAGTACCTGCGAGGAGATCCCCAAGTCTCTGACTGTACTTGGTGCTTAATATAGAGATGACAGCAACTACGCCATTGAATAGCGTAATATCTACTAGCCTCATAACCCACCTCAACAAGTAGTTTCCTATTCCCGGTGAGGACCCATCCAGCCTTACGACTTTCAGATTCATAGCCTTTTTGCCTATACTTTGGCCTCCTGTGATCAGTTCAAGTGTCAATGAGTAAAAAAGAATGGGGATGAAAGCAATCGAGATGATAATAGGTTCTCGAAAAGATGCGGTAAAAAAGAGTACTACCATCAGATAAGCGAAAATCACCGCTAGGTCAATAAGATAGGCCACAATCCGCTCACCCACGCTACCGAGCTCCAGGTCTATTTCAACGCTTTGACTGGTTACAAACTTTGGCATAATTTGAAGTTACTTTGTTTTGCTTGGGTGCTAATGCAGTGCGATCTGAAGCTCGAAATTATTACATCTCCCTTGCCTGAGGCTTTTTGTCTGCTTGACTTATAGTAATTGTTTCCTAATTTGGTGAAAATAATGAAGCAGGCGCTATTTGTAAAGATCAATCAGAGTAATTGGGAAGATTACGAGAAAAAGCTTTCGTCTCCTGCAAAACTCTCATCTGAAGAGCTGTCTAAGATCTATGTACATCTCACGGAGGACCTGGCATTTGCTAAGGCCAAGTACGAGCAGACCGAGCTCACTCGTTACCTAAATCAGCTGGCACTACGCGCACATAATTTGATCTATAAGAATAAACCCGAGGAGAAATCCCGTATATGGAGATTTTGGGTGCAGGAGGTACCTTTTGAAATATATAGATCTTATCCTCAGCTACTTTTTGCATTCATTATCATGTCCGTTGGTATTTTGATTGGTTTTTTGTCCTCTGTCTATGATGATACCTTTGTGAGACTGATTATGGGGGATGGATACGTAGATATGACCCTGGAAAATATACGTAAGGGTGATCCCATGGCTGTTTACAAGAGTGCTCCGAGTGATTTGATGTTTCTGGGGATCACTATCAATAATATTAAAGTATCCATTATGGCCTTTGCCATGGGTATTTTCTTTTCAATCGGTACCGGCTATGTCCTTTTTCAAAATGGGGTAATGCTTGGTGCTTTTCATCACTTATTTTTTGCCCAAGGATTATTTGACTCAACGATATTGACCATCTGGCTTCATGGCACACTGGAGATATCTGCTATTGTCATCGCTGGAGCGGCAGGTCTGGTCATGGGCAATAGTCTGCTATTTCCTGATACCTACCCTCGATTACATTCTTTAAAAGTTGGAGCCCGGCGTGGATTGAAGATTGTCATCGGTCTTTTTCCTTTTTTCATTGTAGCAGGATTTATTGAGTCTTTCATTACTCGAAATACTGAATGGTCGCTAGCTGCCAAGGTCGTTATCATTGCTGTATCGGCCTTCATTGTCATAAGCTATCTATTTTTACTCCCTTACTACGCCTATAGAAAACATGCAACAACCACAGATTGAATTCTACAAAATCAGGGATTTTGGCACTAAAATCAGTACGACGATAGATTTTATCAAGATCAATTTCAAAGGGCTTTTCACTGTTTTGCTTTTGGTGGGGGGGCCGTTGGCATTGATCAACAGTTTGCTGATGCAGAATTTGTTTGGCGCCTTTGGTGCCCTAAGTACAGATCCGACTAATTCAGATTTTAGCTCAATAGGTGTCAGTTACATTGGTTATTTTCTGATCACCACCTTAGGGGTCACGCTCATTTATAGTACGATTTTTACATATGTCAAGAGATACAATGAGGGCCGTTTGCCAGCGTCAGTTGGCGAGACGCTCAAGGAAGCTCTAGGGAAATTTTGGAAACTATTGGGTCTGAGTATTCTAGTAGGTCTTTTATTGGTGATTGGCTATATGTTATTTATCATCCCCGGTTTCTATCTGACCATTGTGTTGTCATTAGCTTTTCCCGTACTTTTTTTCGAAGACAAGTCTATAGGTGATGCTTTGAGTAGACCATTTAAGATCATCAAAGGCAAGTGGTGGAGTACTTTCGGCTTGCTTTTTATCACAGGTATCATAGCTTATATAGTGGGTTTAGTTTTCTCTATTCCATTTTATGCCATTTATATCACTGAAATATTTGCCAATATTGACTCAATAGACTCTAATCCTGAAGGGGTATTTAATTCATTTAGCAGTTGGTATATGACGCTTTCCATGGCCATATTGACTATTGGTTCCTACATGGCTGTTTCTATTCCTGTAATTGCTTTGGCCTACCAGTATTCAAACTTGACTGAACGCACACAGGCCACGGGTCTCATCAATAAGATAGACGAATTTGATACACTTTAGGCTGGGTACGTTATTCTTCTTATTTCTATTGACGAGCTACCCACACGCTCAGGTGGAACCGGACTCCTTGCGTTTTTTTGATACAGAGGCGATTGCCCAGTACCAGGAAGACAAGGACTTTGATTATATCCGTACCACGGCCAAGGGGCCTTCTTTGTGGGCAAGAATCATTCCCTGGCTTGTAGCCTTGGTGGCTACGATTTTAGGAGAACCTCAAGCCGCATGGTTAGTGCCCAAGCTTTTTTATGCATTGGTGATCGTCATGGTAGGGGTAGCGGTTTACTATTTCATCAAGTTGAGATATGGTCATGTTTTTCAACGGTCCAGTAATCATATTTCAAGATTTCGTCCTGTTACCACACAAGCCGAAAATGTGGATTATGATCAACTTATTTATCAAGCTACTTCCAGCGGGCAAATAGCGCTCGCTTTAAGATATCAATACCTTAAATCGCTGGAACTTTTAGCAGATAAAAAACTCATTCAGCTGAAGCCATGGAAAACCAGGATAGACTATATCAAGCAGTTGAGTGATCCAGTAAGAGGGTATTTTGATGAATTGGCGTTGTTGTTTGAATACGCCTGGTACGGAGAGTTTGAAGCAGATCAGGAAGATCTAGAGAAAGGTACTGTCCTGACTCAAAAGATTGAAAAAGGAGTGGGCTGATGATGAAGAAGGACAGGATGTATATTGCTTTTTTATTCGTACTTCTTGTAGGGTTTATGTTGAGTGAATATTATACGCCTAAGCCAGTTGATTGGAGCATATCCTTTTTGCCACAGGATA
>JAHCMJ010000132.1 GCA_019192485.1 Cyclobacteriaceae bacterium HetDA_MAG_MS6
GTCGTACTTTGATTTTCTCTTTCTTCCGGAGAGAGTGCACCAAAGATGAAGCTACCTGAGCCAGATGCATTCTTTTTTCGAGTTCTTCATCAATACAGCTTTGGTCGGCAGTTGGGGACATTCCGAGGTGAACCGATTCCGCTTCATGTTGCTCTGAAACGCCATTTAAATCCCTAAATAGCTGCTCGGAATAAAAGGGTGCAACCGGAGCCATCAACTGCGCTACCACTTTCAAACAGGTATATAGTGTTTGATAAGCTGCTTCTTTATCATCGGAGTAGGTTCCTACCCAAAAACGTTTCCTATTGAGTCGAACGTACCAATTGCTCAGGTCATCTGTCACAAAAGACTGGATAGCCCTGGCTGCTTTCGTAGGTTCGTATTCGTCAAAACCACCGTCTACTTCTTTGATCAGGCTATTGAGTCTGCTCAGTATCCATCGATCACTTTCAGTCCTTTTTTCCAATGGGAGTGGATCATGATCAAAGGTGAAATGATCAAGGTTGGCATACAGAGCAAAGAATGAATAGGTGTTAGCAAGGGTGCTAAACATTTTTCGCTGTACTTCTACAACGCCATCCAGGTCAAACTTGAGATTATCCCATGGATTGGCATTGGCAATCATGTACCATCTTGTGGCGTCAGGGCCATACTTTTCCAGTGTATCAAAAGGGTTGATGGCATTGCCAAGGCGTTTGGACATCTTATTGCCATTTTTATCCAATACCAATCCATTTGCGATGACATTTTTGAATGCCACACTATCAAATAGTAATGTAGCTATGGCGTGCAGCGTAAAAAACCATCCTCTGGTCTGGTCTACTCCCTCAGCGATGAAATCAGCAGGATAGTTGGCTTCGAAAGTTTCATGATTCTCAAATGGATAGTGCCATTGGGCATATGGCATCGCTCCTGAATCAAACCAGACATCAATTAAGTCTGGCTCACGATACATAGGCTGACCGCTATCACTGACCAATATCACATCATCAACGTATGGACGATGCAAGTCAAAGTCTTCTGGTAGATCATTAGTCATATGTCCAGCAGAAACTGACTTGCCTACCTCCTCTTTCAATTCGGCCAGACTTCCGATACACTTTTTCTCTTGCTTGTCTTTCGTGACCCAAATGGGGAGTGGTGTACCCCAAAATCGTGATCGACTTAGGTTCCAGTCTACCAGGTTTTCCAGCCAGTTTCCAAAACGGCCAGTCCCTGTCGAGGCCGGTTTCCAATTGATCGTCTTGTTCAAATCTACAAGTCTGTCTTTGAGCGCGGTGGTTTTGATAAACCAGGAGTCCAGCGGATAGTAAAGTACCGGTTTATCGGTTCTCCAGCAGTGTGGATAGGAGTGCTCGTACTTTTCTACCTTGAAGGCCTTATTGTCTTCCTTTAGTTTGATGGCTATGAGTACATCCGTCGGTTTAAAGTCCGAAGCCTTACGCGTCTCATCATCATAATATTCTTCCTTGACGTATCGCCCGGCAAAATCCGTGACCTCCGCAACAAATCGACCTTGTTTGTCTACTAGCGGAACCTCTTGGCCATTTTCGTCACTAATCATGACACTCGGCACATTATTTTGCTGACATACTCTAAAGTCATCAGCACCAAAAACGGAGGCCGTGTGTACTACTCCTGTACCATCTTCTGTAGAGACGAAATCGCCTGGGATCACTCGAAATGCATCCTTATCTAGTTTTTCGTTGACGACGTAAGGCATCAACTGCTCGTACCGGATTTCAATGAGGTCCCGACCGGAAAATTCGTTTTTGATCTCAAATGGGATCAGCTTGTCACCTGGCTTATAATCTTCGAGCTTTAGGTCTTTTGCCTTTTCCGGGAAATACTTCCCAACCAATTCCTTTGCCAATACCACTGAGATGGGCTCATGGGTGTAAGCATTGAAAGTTTTGACTTTGACATAAGTGATTTTCTCTCCAATGGCCAGAGCACAGTTGGAGGGTAGCGTCCATGGCGTGGTGGTCCAAGCTATTATCCTGACGTCTTCGCTGTCATTTTCGAAAAGAAATGCTGATCGATCGTTTTTTTTCACTTTGAATTGCGCCACAATAGAGGTATCCTTCAGTGGCTTATAGGTGCCAGGTTGATTGAGTTCGTGCGAACTAAGACCAGTACCGGCAGCGGGAGAATAGGGTTGCACGGTATAACCCTTGTACAAGAGATCTTTTTCAAAAAGTTTTTTCAACAGATACCATAGCGACTCCATGTATTTTCTGTCGAAAGTGATATAAGGATCCTCCAAGTCCACCCAATAACCCATTTTTCGAGTGAGGTCGTCCCATTCATCCTTGAACTTCATGACCGCCTCTTGGCACTTCCGGTTGTATTCTTCGACTGATATTTTCTTGCCGATGTCGTCCTTTTTGATGCCAAGCTCCTTTTCCACTTGCAACTCGACAGGCAAGCCATGAGTATCCCAGCCGCCTTTCCTTTTTACCTGGAAGCCTTTTTGTGTTTTGTAACGACAGAAAATGTCCTTTACAGTTCGCGCCATCACATGGTGGATGCCTGGTGTACCATTGGCCGATGGAGGACCTTCATAAAAGGTAAAGGAGGGTGCTCCTTCTCTTTCTGAAACTGACTTTTCAAAAATCGAATGATCCTGCCAAAAGGCTAGGATTTCTTTTGCGATTTCCGGGTAGCTTACTTGCTTGTATTCAGGATACTTGGCCATTTCTTTCGAATGCACTAAATAAAATTTCTAAATCTTTTCCTTGACCTCAGATGGGCTGGCCTCTCCATTCTCGCCCGTTTCAGCAAACTCGGGAAATTGCTCAATCAGCGGATGGACTTTCTTGTTTCGTTTGCCTGTGTCAAACTGAAGTAGTAATGCAGGGAGTACAATCACATTGGTCAGCATGGCAAACAGCAATGTGATCGAGGTCAGTTTACCTAACGCCTGAGTGCCACCAAACTCGGATGCTGTGAAGATCACAAACCCAAAAAACAAAATAATAGAAGTGTACACCATACTGGCTCCTGTTTCCCGCAAACTCTTACTTACAGCTATAGGTACAACAAAATTATTTGCAAACAACTCTTGTCGATACTTGGCAAGGAAGTGAATAGAGTCATCAACGGAAATACCAAATGCTATGCTGAAGATCAAGGCAGTACTCGGTTTCAATGGTATCCCAAAGTATCCCATTATTCCCCCAGTGATCAGCAGAGGGATCATATTGGGGATCAGGGATATGATGATCATTTTAAAATTTCTAAACAATAGAGCCATAATCAGGGCAATGACAAAGAAGGCAATGATCATTGAGGTGATCAGGTTTTCGATCAGAAACTTGTTGCCTTTAATAAAGAGTAAAGAAGTACCAGTGACATCTACATCCAATTTGGTACTACCAAAGATCTCGTCAATCTTGGGTCGAATGACTTGATTGACAAGTGAGTCCATTCTAGTAGATCCTATATCTGCGACTTTGAGTGATACCCGGAGTTTTTGCCCTGTGGAGTCTACAAAGTTTTGTGAGATGTTTTCTGAATCACTCTCCTCCTTAAGATATCTAAGAATAAAACCCTGGTCTCGATTGTTGGGGATGGAGTAAAATCGAGGATTCTGATTGTAAAAAGCCTGTCTGGCTGCTTTGATAAAACTGACGACAGAAACAGGTTGCGAAATATAGTCGATCGAATCTTGAAGAAAAGATTCAAATTCATCGATTTTTCGCAGATTTCTTAGATTCTGAACTCCTTTTTTAGCTCCGGTATCGACAACCACTTCCAGGGGCATAATCCCACTAAAGTTTTGTTCGAAAAACTGAAGGTCAACTTTTACTGAGCTGTTTTCAGGCACATCGTCCACCATAAAAGAAACAGCGCTTAACTGGTTGAGTCCAAATGCCGAAATGATAACAATGACAATGGCATTAACAAAAATAAGTGGTCGATGACGATGTACAAGGATATCAAGTGCATTCAGAAAGTAGTTTAAAAACTTGAAATCCAGATGCTTCAGATGCCTGGTAGAAGGAGGTGCCAGGTATGAGTACACTGCTGGGATCAGGATCACGCTGACGATGAACGTACACATGATGTTGATTCCTGCGACTACTCCAAATTCCTTTAAGATGGTAACATCTGTTGCGAGGAGCACCAGAAAACCAACCGCCGTCGTGAAGTTTGTTATGAAGGTAACGATACCAATTTTTCTGATGATCAGGCTCAAGGCTCGCATCTGATCACCATGCAATGCATATTCCTGGTGATATTTATTGAGCATGTAGACACTATTGGGAATCCCGATCACGACGATAATCGAAGGGATGAGACCGGTCAACGCTGTCACCTTATAGTCAAAGAGAGATATGGTCCCCAATACCCAGACCACCATGACCCCGATGATAATCAGAGGGAATAGTACTGCTTTAAATGACCTGAAGAAGAGAAATAGGATCAGGCCTGTAATAGCAATGGATAAGACCAAAAAGAACTTGAGTTCAGCTTTTGTCTTTTCCATATTTCGAGTACGCAGATAGGGTAACCCGGCGTAGTGCACGTCTATCCCAGTGACCTCTTGAAACTGGTCACAGGCTCGAGTGATATCATTGATTAAAACATTTCTGTTCTCAGAATTGATGATATCCAGATCAACTGTGAGTAGGATAAGCGTGGCTCCGTTTTGAGCATTGATCAATTGCCCACTGTAAAACTTTAGTGAAGCAGCACCTCCTAGCAAACTGTCAAGTGTTTTCTGATCATCCGGGATTTCGGGGAAAACAGGGGTCAGCTCGAATCGGTTTTTAGCGCTGCTCTTTTCTAGTTTTTTGAGGTTTGGTAGGCCAAGTACATTCGTCACGCCATTCAATCGCTCCAGCTCATCCGTGAGCATCCTGAATCGTTGGAAACTCTTTACCTGGTACAGGGAGCTATCCTTTACCCCGATAGCCATAATATTACCATCCTCTCCAAAGGTGTCTTTGAATCCCTGAAAATATTGCATGTCGGGATCTTCAGGAGGCACCACATTCACCAAGTCATAGGACATTTCGATATCTTGGGCGTGATATCCCATGAACACCGTAATAAGTCCCAATACAATGATGAGTGGAAGCCTAAACTTGAGGATAATATGAGCTAGCTTCTTCCACATTTTGAAATAGTTGGCAAAGGTAATGATTTTATCTACTCGGCGCTCTTAACAACAAGTGCAATGACTCAATGTTTTGAAAATGGTAATGTATAACCTCGGATGATTTTATAAAGCTTGACGGCGGAGGAATCCGTAAGCCCTGAAATAAAGTCTGTAACCACCATCAGCGAATCATAAACAGATAAGTCCTTATTCAAGGCAATACTATATTCCTCAGGGATCAGTCGATATATAGATTTCAGTTTAGCAGTGTTATTAGATGGAGCAAATTTTTGATGATATACCGCGTCGGTAAATCCCTCCATTAGCTTCTCTATAATCTCAAAACCTGCTGCTTCTCGTTCCAAGACCTGCTTGGATCTGTAAATCTTTTGGACAGACAGGGAGATGACCTCTCCAAGAATGTCTTTGGAAGGAATATGATCCACCAAAGAAGTATCAAAGTCTGCCGACAAAATGGAGGCCTCGTTGTCGAGGAAGCATGCTACACATTCTTTGACAAGCTGGCTGATGGTCATGGCTCGGAGCAATCCGATCTTTTCGTTGAGACCGTCCATCTTATTCAGTTTTTCCCGTGAAAACCGATTACCTATGATAGCAGCATATAGTTCGATGGTAGTATCGAAGTCTACCAAACCCAGACGACATCCATCCTCTAGATCGATGATATGATAGCAGATGTCATCGGCGGCCTCCACCAGAAAAGCTAAAGGATGCCTTACCCATGCTCCTGGAGCAAGACTCCTCAAACCCATCTCCTGAGCCATTTCTTGGAATACCTTTATTTCACTTTGATAGTATCCAAATTTCTTCTGACTTCGTCGATTTGAGTCCTTGGGAGCTGCAGCATTTCTAGGATACTTTGTAAAGGCGGCCAAAGTAGCATAAGTGAGACGCAGGCCACCATACATAGGGTTATTCAAAATTCTGAACCCTTGAGCATTCCCTTCAAAATGTGTAAGATCTTGCCACTCTTCCTGGGAGACCATTGACCTAAACCGTCGGCCCGTTGCAGTATTCCTGAAGAAGGACGAGATGCCGTCCTCTCCAGAATGTCCAAACGGTGGATTTCCTAGGTCATGGGTGAGCGAAGCAGCAGCTACGATAGCACCAAAGTCATGTATTTCCAGCGCTTGCTTCTGAAGTTCAGGGTTATGAGCAAGGATATGCTTACCTACTTCTTTGCCAAGGGACCTGCCTACACTCGATACTTCCATGCTGTGTGTCAGTCTGGTATGGACGAAATCGTCTTCAGGAAGTGGAAATACCTGTGTTTTGTCTTGCAGTTTGCGGAAAGGGTGGGAGAAAATGATTCGATCATAGTCCTGATCAAATCTGCTTCGCGTTTCTGCTAAAGTTGATCCTGATGTTTCGCCATACCGCTTGGCGGATAAAAGCTTTGTCCAATCCATAAGATAAATATCCTAAAAAAGCCTTCCTAAAATTGAAAATTGCGAATGGATCCTTTTCATATTGCTATGATTTATTGGATTTAAGTAGCAAAAGTGGATTTTGCTGAAGTAATTCCGCCATTGTAAAGTACAGGTCGTGACTGTAGCGTTCGAATTCTACCGGTTTCTCAAAGAAGTTTTCTACGGCCACAGCAAAAAACTCAAACTTGTCCACAGCACCGTAGGATCGAAACAACGGATGCTCACCGTTTTTGATCAACTCCACTTCCTTTTGCATCATCAGATCCCATTTCTGCAATGCCTCCGCTGGGAGAAAGGCGTACTCATCGTTTCTAATACGATTTTCTAAATGCAGTGCGTGTGCCATCTCATGAAGTCCAAGGTTGACCCCCTCATTTTCGATATACCCCTCTACAAAAGCCTTCCAGGATAGGACAATTACACCATGTCTGGGATTTACCTCTCCTTTGTGATATTTTTTGGTGATGTGGCTGTAATACTCATCAGGATAGACCAAGATGTTCTGGAAATGTGTGAGATAGATTTTTGGCAGACCAAATGTGGTCTGAATGGCAGCTGCCGAAATCAATACGCGCATCTCTCGGGTAACATGAGAGAGACCCCGAGGAACAAAGTTTTTTCTAGCGATAAACAACCTGATCCTATTTTCAAAAATCTTCTTTGACTCCGGTGGCAACAGGTTGTAGAAGGGGAAATACTTCTTTAGTATTTCTCTTCTCCTGTATGAAAGACCTGAAGAAAAGTATCGCTTACCAGGCAAGTACTCATAGAAAAACAGTTTTACAAAGTGTCCACCAATCACAATGGTGAGTCCCAAAAGTGTCAAAAAAACAATTTGGAGCGACATGCCTACAAAGCCTTTAGCAGGCTTTTCAAGCTGACTTTGTCACTGATCTCCGGTCCCAGAGATGAGATAGACACGCGCTCTTGTGCCATCGAGTCACGTTCTCGGAGAGTAACTGACTGATCTTCTAGCGACTGATGATCTACGGTAATGCAAAATGGCGTACCTACGGCGTCCTGTCTCCTATAGCGCCTTCCAATAGCATCTTTTGCGTCATATTGCACGTTGAATTCTAACTTCAATTCACCACAGATCTTTTCAGCAAGCTCGGGTAGACCATCTTTATTGATCAGTGGCAGGATAGCGGCTTTTGAGGGCGCCAGTGGTGCAGGTATCGACATTACGGTACGCTCACTTCCATCCTCTAGTTTTTCATTTTTAAGTGATGAGGCCATCACTGCCAGAAACATCCTATCCAAACCAATCGATGTTTCCACCACATACGGCACATAGGACGTGTTTTCCTGCTGATCGAAATATTGCAGCTTTTTGCCTGAGTGTTTTTCGTGAGAACTCAAATCAAAGTCTGTCCTCGAATGGATGCCTTCCAGCTCTTTGAATCCCATGGGAAAATCAAACTCGATGTCGCAGGCCGCATTTGCATAGTGGGCGAGATTGAGATGATCATGAAAGCGGTATTTTTCTTCACCTAGACCGAGGGCCTTGTGCCACTTGATCCGCTTTTCTTTCCAGGTCTCATACCATTTCATTTCTTCGCCAGGCTTGATGAAAAATTGCATTTCCATCTGCTCAAATTCCCGCATCCTAAAGATAAACTGACGGGCGATGATCTCGTTTCTAAAAGCTTTGCCTATTTGTGCTATGCCGAATGGAGGTTTCATTCGGCTCGTCTTCTGCACATTGGGATAGTTCACAAATATGCCTTGTGCCGTCTCAGGACGTAAGTAAATAGTATTGGCTCCCTCAGCAAGCGACCCAAGTTCTGTACTAAACATGAGATTGAACTGTCGTACATCAGTCCAGTTTTTGGAGCCAGACACGGGGTCAGCTATATCAAGGTCGACGATCAATTGCTTCAGGTCATCTAATGCTCCATTTTCAATAGCGGCCTTCATGCGGTCCTCTATTGACTTGATTTTTTCGTAGTACCCAACTACTCTGGGATTGGTCGTGACGAACTGGTCCTTGTCAAAGCTTTCACCAAACCGCTTTGCTGCTTTTTCGACTTCCTTTTTAATTTTCCCTTCGATCTTGGCCACTTGTTCTTCGATGAGCACATCCGCTCGGTAGCGCTTCTTCGAGTCTTTATTGTCTATCAGCGGGTCGTTAAAAGCATCTACGTGGCCCGAAGCTTTCCAGGTGGTTGGATGCATAAAAATGGCGGCATCAATTCCCACAATATTGTCGTGGAGCTGCACCATTGCTTTCCACCAGTATTCTTTGATGTTGTTTTTTAACAACGAGCCATTTGGACCATAATCATATGTGGCACCCAGACCATCATAGATTTCACTGGAAGGGTAGATAAACCCATATTCCTTCGCATGCGAAGCGATGTCTTTTAGTGTTGCTTTCTCCTCGGTTTTAGCCATAGCCGCAAAGATAGTTTTTCAAGCCAGATTGGGAAATCAGAGGAGGAACATGATTTTCTGGGAGCGATTCCGGCAGTCCATTTACAAGCTTTACTCCGGCTTTCCGCTTGAGCCCATAGCTCTACCCACAATCCGGGCTGGGTTGGGATTTCTTATTCATACCGACAGCGTCTATAACTACCTGTTGAATTTGGAAGTGCTACCGATCAAACTTTAGCTGTACCTGATCCAAACTTTGGTTTGAGCCCACCACGGTGACAATATCACGGATTCTCAATCGGGTATATCCATGAGAAATGATGGTCTGACCACCTCTGACGATAGAAAGTATAATCACATCAGCAGGCAATCTGAGGTCTCGTAGGGTGATGCCATGCAAGTCCGGATTCATGAGTTCGATGTCTCTGGAGTCCTGACCTTTTTCCATGCCCAGCAAAAGTGATGTGGCCTGTGGTGACCTGACGAAGTGATCCATTAGGCTTACGATCGCTGTAGTCGGGTCTACGATCTTGGCATCTAGTTCCAGGAATTGGTTAGAGTTAAACCTGTTATTGAGGCGGACAACAAGGTCCCTGGTGCCAAACTCATGATAGGCAATTTCGCATATCTTCAGGTTTTCCTCATCTGAGAGCATCGTAACGATGGCTTCTGTTTTATCGGCATTCATACTCTCAAATTCCTCAATGCTAATCTCCTTGATAAAATGAATAGGGATGTCTTCAGGCTCTTCAAAGCTTCCTTTTTCCTTCTTGGTAGCAATTTGCACCCCCCAACCTTTGTCCTTGAGTTGTCTTGCAAGCGCAAGTGACTGACTTTCAAATCCAAATATGATTGCATCATTGATGCCATCATACTCAGGGTTCGCTCGGATGCGATCTTCTCCAATCTGAAAGATTGCCCATTTGAATAGAGGTGGACCAATGAACTGATTGATAACGATGACGGCTACAATGACAGTCGCGAACTGATTGCCCCACTCCGGAAATTCATTTGCAATTACAGTAGCCAAACCAAGTGCTACTCCTGCTTGAGTAATGTAAGGCATCCAGCCCAGATGATTATGTTTGGCAGGATCGCCTGCCAGATAGCCACCGGCATAAGCTCCTATGATCATGGTCACCATTCGAACACCAAATAAGATCAAAGCCACACCAATAACATCTCCAATTACATTAATCGCTAATGTGGCCCCTGTTAGTGTAAAAAAACACACGTAAAGTGGGATGCTGGCATCTTGTAATATCTTCAAAAACTCCGGGCGATATCTACTGTAATTAGTCACGTTGAAACTCGCCAGAATACACATGAGGAGAGGCTCCAAGAAAATTTCATGATGTAGCAACTCTCCGGTATATAGTCTCAGCTTTGCTGATAGCAAGTAGGCACTGTAACCTACGAGCAACACCAATATAATCTTGGGAAGCTTCCGAATCCTGAAAGACAGACATACTTTGAGTAGCCATCCGAAGATAAAGAAGCCGATAGCGAAGGACAGCCCTAACTCAGCCAGTAGGATCAATAAACTGATCAGGCTAAACTCCGTGCCCGAAATCAGCGATTGCGCAATAGACAAACAGATGGAGAACAGAACAATCACAAGGAAGTCCTTGACGACGGTCACACCCATTACCGTTTGAGTGAACGGCCCTTTTGCCCGCAGTTCATTGATTACCGCAATAGCCGATGCAGGGGAGCGCGCTACAAATACGGCAGCTGTGATGGCCGAGATGGCAAGCTTAATGTCTATACTTTTCCCAGCCATGTAGGGAACGTATTCGGAGAGAAAGTAAATGGCGATTGTACCCAGAAAGAATGTCACTACCAGTTGTCCGAATGTATTCCATTTGATGCTCTTAAACCTACTTCGCAACTCCCGTAGATAAAGTTCTGCTCCGGCTGCAAAGGCAATAAATGCAAGTGCAGTCTCATTGATAAATTGCAGGCCGGTCTGAGCTTCTTTAGGAATCAGACCAAGCAGATATGGTCCTGCGATGATCCCGGTGAAGATCAATCCCGTAATGAGAGGAAGATGAATTTTCTGAAAAGCCTTGGCAATTTGGTTTGCGGAGATAGCAATAATCAGGAAGCCGAGCACCAGGGCTATAAGTTCTTTGTATGATAATAGCAGGTCGATCAAATCTATATATGTCTAGAAGCAGTCAGTAGATGCCAAAATTCTTCTGAGGATCCAGATGCTCCTTCGACAACATTAACTTTAATTATTCAAGAAAAATAACAGCTTTTATGGAAACGAGGTTAAAAAATATTATTTCCACAGCCCGCACTAAAGTGTCAGTCTTCAATGATTCAAGTCAATGCCAGAGACAAAAAATTGCTATTTGGCTGTTGCTGACCTTACCACTGATCGCATGCGGCAAACTGAATCCTACAGTGCCTGGAACTCATCCCGTGAGCCATGCACAGTTTGATCAATTACTAGCCAAGTTTGTTGATGACGAAGGCCGGGTCGATTATCAGGAGCTTGCGCAAAACAGGGCAGATTTACAAGCCTATTTGCAACTGTTACAGGACAATGCTCCCAATGACGAAAGCTGGAGTAGAGATGAGAAGTTGGCCTACTGGATCAATGCTTACAATGCATTCACCCTCGAGTTGATACTACGACATTATCCCATAAGCAGTATCAAAGATATTGGTGGAGCGATTCAAATACCTTTTGTGAACTCACCATGGGATATCAAGTTTATTGAAATCGGAGGCAAAAAATACGATCTAAACAATATCGAACATCAGATACTTCGGAAACTTTTCGATGAACCTCGAATTCATTTTGCGATCAATTGTGCTTCATTTTCATGTCCAAAACTTAGAAAAGAGGCTTACAGCGCAAAAAAAATTGAAGAGCAATTACAGAGTCAAGCCGTTGCTTTCATTAATGATCCTGATCGAAATATTATTACCGAAGAAAAAATGCAAATATCTAAGATCTTCAGATGGTTCAAGGGGGACTTTACCAAGCAGCAAAATTTAATTGTATTTCTCAATCAATTCACTGAAGTACAACTCACGGACGAAACGGAGGTTTCCTACCTGGATTATAACTGGCAACTCAATGAGTAGATAACTTTTTCTAACCTAAGGCACCGTGCAAACGTTTGTACAATACTGTGCAAATCCGTTAAATTTGGCATCAATAAACAACATTAACCCCATCCCATGATGATAAATGATACAGCTACCCCAACCGTATCAGAAAATCAAGCCATGATTGCGGACATGGTCCGGGACTTTGGTGCCCGTGAGATCGAACCTCACAAGATGACATGGGATGAAACCCAGGAGTTTCCCTTAAATACTTTCAAGGAGATGGGTGACCTTGGCTTGATGGGTGTGCTAGTTCCTCAACCTTTGGGAGGCTCAGGCTTCGGCTATCATGAGTATGTTACGGCAATCATTG
>JAHCMJ010000133.1 GCA_019192485.1 Cyclobacteriaceae bacterium HetDA_MAG_MS6
GCACAAAGAAAAATCAAACCCCAGGTACAGCAGGTTTTTGCATTGGAAAGTGCGGAGACAGCTTTGCAACAAATGGAAAGTCGTACGGTTATCGGCAAAATGGTTTTGGAGGTTATAGATCAATAATCCGGGAATAACGATCCGGTTTTAGGTAATTTTTCATGTGCTAGGTGTCGGAGGTATAATTGTGCACAAGCATGAGCGTCGCTTAGCGCGTCGTGGTGATTTAATGAGATCTTGTATTTCTTACTGAGATAGGAGAGCCCTCTCCTATATATTTTGCGAGTGCATTTTTCCTGAAATGCTGGCTGTGGGAGGTTGTAAAAACTTAACGTACTTCTGAGGCAAGTCACATCGAACTTTGCATTGTGTGCGACGACAGTCTGGTCAATAATCCAATGTCTGATCTCTTGCCATACCACATCAAACGAGGGCGCATCTTCGGTATCTTCTGGTTGAATTTTATGTATCTCTATATTTTTATAGAAATAATAGTTTTCCGGAGGTCGGACCAAGCGATCTATTTCATTGGTGATTACACCATCTTCCACCCGAATCAGTCCCACCTGGCAAATGCTGGTAGGATTCCATTGTGCAGTCTCAAAGTCGATAGCTGTAAATGAATCCAATCGTGACACGGTACCTGAAAAAGATAAATCTAAGGAGAATTTTGATGTCAGTGATAGGTCTGTTGCAGAAAACGAGTAAATACGATCTCACTTTCTGGTGGGATCAGTTAGCGGATAATTTCAAATTTCCACTCCGAGGATGTCATAGTAGTGATGCTTTCTCCCTGTAGAGGCCTAATTGCCTGGCCAACTTTGAATAAACCAAAGCCCGTGCCCATCAGCACTGTTCCCCCAATTAGCATACCTACGTCATCCTCATCATCTGTTAGATCGCTTGCGGCCATTAGCCCTCCCAGTGCCATGGAACCTATTCCAACCGCTTGAAAGGGGAAAGCAAACGCGTGTCCTGCTTTGACCTTTCTAAGTTCGAGTACCCTGGCGGAGGACATGGGAATGATACCTTCTTTTGTAATGAAGCCCGACATATCAAGTTTGATCCTTTTCTGCAGAACCTGACCATCATGCAGTATCACACCCTGGATTTTATTGGGTTTGATGATAACTATCTTGTCTTTTCTGAGATGTGTGGCCTGTATTCTTGCTTGGGAGAATGCAGAGAATAGCAAGAGCAGCAGTGCGATAAAAGCAAGTGTTTTCTTCATAATCTAATACATATCAAACACTGTGCCGTATCCTGATCAACCTTGGTAGCTGATCCGATAAATAGTGCCGCTAAGGTCATCAGAGAGCAGCATCGACCCGTCTGATAAAAATAGTACGTCAACAGGTCGACCCCAGACTTCCTGGCTGTCATCGTCAAGCCAGCCCGAAATAAATGTCTCATAGCTTTGACCCTCGCCATCTTTTTCTGTTACTATTGATACCCGATAGCCAATTTTTTGATCTCTATTCCATGACCCATGCTCAGCTATAAAGATCTTTCCTTTGTATGTGGATGGGAACTGCTCTCCTACATAAAACTTCAATCCGAGAGGAGCTACATGAGGGCCAAGATTTTGTGCAGGGGACACATAGTCTTCACAACTTTTGCCATCACCAAAATCTGGATCAGTGAATTGTCCACTATGGCAATATGGATAGCCGAAGTGCTGACCAGATTCTGTGACTCGATTTAGCTCACAAAATGGTTTGTCATTGCCCAGCCAATCCCTGCCATTATCTGTAAACCACATTTCTTTTGTTTGCGGATGCCAAGTGAACCCAACTGTATTTCGTACTCCGTGTGCAAATATTTCACGGTCTGTACCGTCTGGATTCATCCTGCTGATAGAAGCATATAGTTCATTTTTGCTTTCGCAGATGTTGCAGGGTGCGCCCACTGGGATATAGAGTTTCCCATCAGGGCCAAAGGCTATATATTTCCAGCCATGGTGCCCATCCTCAGGATAATCGTCGTAAATGAGTTCGGGATCTGGAGGGGACGAGAGCTTATCCTCTATTCCATCATATTTCCAGAGCTTACTCACCTCTGCAACGTAAAGGGCCCCCTCCTTAAACGCTACACCATTAGGTTGTCTTAGGTCTTCAGCTAGGGTGAATATCTCATCGGCTTTGAAATCTCCATTTGTATCTCTCACTGCATAGATCTTGCCGCCGCCTGTATTACCCACGTACAATGTGCCCCGGGGTCCCATGACCATGGATCGCGCGTTATCTACACGAGCGTACACCGAAATGCTAAAGCCCGCTGGCAAAACTAACTGATCCAATTGTAGTCCTTCTGCGCTGATGAGGGTACTAGGTTCTTCAGGGGTATCAGTTTTGGTTTCAGGTGAGGACTCCCCAGAACAAGAGAAGCATATAATGGCAAATAGGAGAGTCCAGGGTTTGAGTAAGCTGTCTATCATACTACTAATGTACGGAAATCATAGATTATAGCATATCAGTAGATGAGGTATTGGGATTGCGAAAGTCTCCTTTCTACTTTTGCACTATGATTAGTATAAACAATCTCTCTTACTATCTAGGAGATAGACCACTCTATGAGGAAGCCTCGCTTTTTATTGGGCCGAAAGACCATATTGGTTTGATAGGACTCAATGGCACAGGTAAGTCAACGCTTCTCAAAATGATGGTTGGGGATATTGAGCCTTCGTCTGGGGAGATATCGAAAAGTAAAGATACATCCATTGGGTTTTTGAACCAGGATTTGCTGTCCTACCAATCAGATGAACCGATCCTTGAGGTAGCTATGAAAGCATTTGAGGCTGTATTGCAGCTTCAGCACCAAATAGATCAGATTCTGCATGAGATGGAGACTAACTACCGGGATGAACTGGTAGAGAAGCTTGCCAAGTTGCAAGAACGATTCGAGGCAGCCGAAGGGTATACTTTGCAAGCCAGAGCTGAGGAGATTTTAGAAGGTATTGGTTTTAAAACGGCGGACCTTAAACGACCATTAAGAGAATTTTCAGGAGGGTGGAGAATGCGGGTAATGCTAGCAAAATTGCTACTGGAGAAACCTTCACTACTCATGCTTGATGAGCCTACCAACCACTTGGACCTACCTTCCATTCAATGGATTGAGGAGTATCTGCAGAGCTATGAAGGATCCTATATCATTGTTTCTCACGATAGGACTTTTCTAAACCGAACGGTAAACAAGATTGTAGAGATATACGCAGGAGATTTACATGTCTACCCAGGCAATTACGATAAATATGAAGAGGAAAAAGAACTCCGAAATGAGATACAACAAAATGCTTTTGAAAACCAGCAACAAAAAATTAAACAGACGGAGCGTTTTATAGAGCGGTTTCGCGCCAAGTCTACCAAGGCCAGGCAAGTTCAGTCAAAAGTGAAAATGCTGGAGAAGATGGCGAAAGTGGATGCGGTAGTTGATGAGAACGCAAAGGTTAATTTCAAATTTAACTTTAATACCAAGTCAGGGAGACATGTGAAGTGGCTTGAAGATGTATCAAAGGCCTATGGAGACTTGCAAATTCTGAAGGATACCGGAATAGGTATTGAACGGGGTGATAAGATTGCACTGATCGGAGCTAATGGTAGAGGCAAATCAACACTTTTACGCGTAGTGGATGGTTCTGAACCACATGGTGGTAAAGTGCAAACAGGGCATAATGTCATCACCTCCTTCTATGCACAACATCAGTTAGAATCGCTGGTAGTCGAGAATGAGATCCTGGAGGAGTTGAAGCAGGCAGGTACTGGAAAAAGTGAACAGGAGCTCAGAGGAGTACTTGGTTGTTTTTTATTTTCTGATGAGGAGGTTTTCAAAAAAGTCAAAGTACTATCCGGAGGAGAGAAATCCAGGGTTGCCTTGGCGAAAACACTGATTTCAGAAGCCAACTTCCTCTTGCTAGATGAGCCTACGAACCACCTTGATATGCTTTCGGTGAGTATACTTGTACAAGCCCTCCAGCAGTATGAGGGTACATTTTTACTCGTATCGCACGACAGACACTTCATATCGCAGGTAGCTAACAAAATCTGGTGGATTGAAGATCACGAAATCAAAGAATATCCTGGAACTTATGAGGAGTATACCTGGTGGCGGTCAAAACAAGTAGAAGAGCAAGCCTCTCCCGCCTCAACCCCATCAAATCATACCAAAGCCAGGAAAAAACCTACTCCGAAACCTAAAACGGATGACAAACTTGGAAAAGAACTCAAAACACTTGAGAATCAAATAGCTGAAGAGGAAAAGCAGTTGAAGGTCATCGAACAAGAAATGGTCAAACCAGAGATCATTCAGGACGCCAACGAAACTGCAAAGCTTAGCGAGCAGTATGATCATAAGAAGCAGGAGATTGAGCAACTGACCGCTAAATGGGAAGAACTGATGATCGCTATAGAGGGATAATTAGCTTTGTCTTACTGGGATGCTAACTTTCTTCCTGTGATTGGCAACAACTCTGGATAGTATCTGACTGCCTACCACTCCTGGGAGTACCCAAAGTAACCAGGCCCAGGATTGTGAAGGGAGGAAAACGCCTCCATTTTGCACAGCAAAAGCAGTGATAGCAGCAATGTATGAGCCGCCCATTGCATTGATGTGTTGATAGAGCCACCATAGCCTTTCGTTGGGCTGCCGGGAAACAAAAAAGCGAATGTCTCTTACCGCACCCGAAGCTGTGAATATACCAAACCCAATGCTGAGTGCTCCTAACCAATGAAAATTGGAGACTTTCATAAATACGGAAATACCGTACCCGCATAGACCTACACCGAAAAGAATAGTCAGTATGGCTACCACCCAGTCATACCACTTTTCTGTTCCCAGCTTTTTGCGGCGCAAGACTCTCACCCCCACAAACGTCGAATAAAAGGTCAGCACAGCTATCACCAAAAGGAAAGCACTGAATCTGTAAAAACTAATAACGCAGACTGCACTCGCACAAATCCACCACATCAGACCTACATATATTTTACCAGTAATGATATGATTGCGATGCCCTTTTCTATTAAGCATATTGATTAAACCCAGTAGAAGAACCAGACAACCTGAACCGGCATGGGAGAGCAGCAGAAACCTTTCCATCTTTTTTCCACTAAGATGATGCTGATGACGGGATCCTCAATCCATGGAATGGATGAGCTGTCGATATTCGAGGATGAGGCGTAGTGAAAAAGGTACAGCTTATGGAACTCCACCTCCCAAGATTGTCACTTAATATGACTGAATACTGGTTTTTTAGCTCTTAATGATCGTGTGGCCCGTAAGTTTTTGTCTGACCGTCTGCTAACATCATGTCATAAATATCAGACCTTAAAATGGGACGCTTTAAGAGTGCCCGTTGACTTACCGTAAAGTAGAATCTTTCTTTCTAATATCTGGAATAGCGTAAAGCTGACCAAAAAGGCCTTGGTTTTATGCTTATGATTTTGAGCTTATTGATCACCAGATTTGGGGAATACCTGGAATATGCATTTTGGTGATAGCTGATGATTTCTAATGCCCCACTAAGTAGTGCATGCTATTGGCAAAGGAATAAGGTTGTTCATGAAGTTCGTATTTTGTGGTAATCCTGAAAGCGCTTCTTTGAAGTATATCTTGTAGGAATCTGAATTCGGGTGGGTGTGATCAACAACGAAAGACGTATGGCTCAGGACAAATTGATCGAACAGCTGCAACTCAAAGAGCGTACTCAGCGCAAATATGTCTCAGAATTAGAAGAAAAAGTCAGGCAACTAACCGCTGCTTTGCAGAAGCGAAATGAAGAAAACCAGATCTTACTTAAGGAAATTCACCATCGCGTGAAAAATAACCTGCAAATGATCTCAAGCCTCTTGAGTATGCAAAATCGACGTGTAAAGGAACATGCGAGCAAGGAAGTACTCAGTCTGACTAGAAATCGAGTGTTGTCTATAGGTCTAATACATGAACATCTTTATCATCATGATGATTTCTCCAAGATCAATTTGAAGGAGTATATTGAAAACCTGATCAAGATGTTATTCAAGTCACTCCATATGGGGGCAAATCCTAAACTAAGCCTTTCCATCCCAGTTTGTCAGGCGGACATTGATACTGCCATTCCAATTGGCGTCATGCTCAACGAACTGATCACCAACAGCATCAGGTATGCTTTCAAAGGTCATAAGGCGCCAAAGCTTTCAGTATTGCTTTTCGAGGACGATGGTGTACTTCATCTGCAGGTATCGGACAATGGCCCCGGTACTAGCACCAACCATATTGGTTTCGGGTGGAGCATCATCAACGCAACTTTAGAAGGACTACAAGGGCAAGTTCGATGTGAAAATATGAATGGATTTCATGTATTTATTAGTTTAAACCGCTACATTATCATGATTAATGAAGGCACGCGTACTCATAGTTGAAGATAATCCAATTACCTCCCAGGATCTGAAGGAAATTCTGACGCAAAGTGATATGGAGGTTACTGGAGTTGCCAGATCCACTTCCGAGGCGCTTTCCATATTTCAAGCTAATCCTCCAGATGTGGCTCTTGTAGATATCAAATTGCAAGGTGATAGCGATGGCATAGAATTCGTGCATCTGGTTCATGAAGAGCATCAGGTGCCGGTAGTTTACCTGACTGCAAACTCTGATCGTGAAACCGTAGAACGTGCTTTTGGAACTAATCCAGCATCATTTCTCACAAAACCTTTTGATGATCAGGATGTCATTTTGGCCATTGAGCTTGCTTTCAAAACACACTTTTCAAGAGCCGTATCGTTTAGAACTCAGCGTGATGCATTGCCTTTCGTATTCTTAAAATCCGGTAACCGTTTTGAGAAGGTCGAGCTCTCGACCATTCTCTATGTAGAAGCTGATGGTAGCTATTGCAAGGTTGTGGCTGGTGATAAGATGTATACTTTGACAGGAAACCTAACCCACTTCAGTGATAAGATTGACAACGTAGTGTTTCTCAGAGTTCATCGATCATATATCGTCAATATAGAAAATGTAACAGGAGTAGATAGCAATTATGTTTTTGTTGGCGACAAGCCCATACCTGTAGGTCGTAGCTATAAACCCGATGTCGGAAAACTTCTGAAGCGATTCTCTTAAGTCACTGGCAATTTCTGATTTACCAAAGAACATTGGTAGTTCATGAAGAAAAACCGACTATTCATGAAAAATAGTTGTTGGCACAAGCCGGCCTTTCCTAGTTTCAAGGTATAAAATCACCAAGGGGCTGCTGCTCTAAAAGCAAAAAATGGAATTCAAGTTATTACAGACAAATCGACCAACCGAAGATGACTATTTGGGTCCGTCACCTCCGTCATTTAGACCAGCACTTGCGAACTGCAAGATCATAACCAGCTTATCAACCTGAGGAGGCAGGGTCTCTGATGACTTGCCTGGGGAGGAGACTCTCTGGAGGTCCGAGAGCGAGAATTTGGAGATACCTGCATCCTTCATTGACAAAACATATAAAACACCTTACTTGATTAATCATTCTTAAAAATTATTGTGTGTGACCTAAACTAATTTTGAAAATGGTTTTTAACGTCTGATTGGGTTGTAGATGAAGACAATATGTTTTTTGAAGCAGTTCAAGTGCATTACTGTTATAGGTAATTGTGTTATTCGTTGTAACAATTGTATTTTTGGCATAAGCATTTACTAATCATATAAAACTTATCAACATGAAAAACGCTACTAACTACAAATTTGTGGCATTGCTGCTGTTAATGACTTCAGTTGCACTTTTTACCTCTTGCTCTGACGATGATGAGACTAAGAAGCTAGCTTCTGGTTCGTTTTCCTTCGACGGTACTACTTACGATGTCAATAGTGGATATATCGTCGACTTTGGAGCAGGTAGTACGCACTTTAATTATGATTTTTATCTGACTGATGGTTCTGTTAGCCTTGGTGGCTTTGGTGTAGAAGTTGAGAACGAAACGTTTGAATTGTATCTCGAACTATACTCCAATGGCACTGATGGTTTTACCACAGGTACTTTCCAGTATGTACCATTTGGTGAAGACAGGACCGGTTTGAATTACTTTGATCAGTTGGATTTGGAACTTCCTAACACAGCAGATATTGCCATTGCTAGTCTTATAGAGTCAGGCACTGTCACTGTCACTGGGTCTGAGACCAATTATACTATCGATCTGGATCTGGATCTTACTGAGAATCGTACTTTGTCAGGAGAAGTGAGCGGAGAATTTCTGCTCCGTTCCGCTAACTGATTATTACAATATGCAGAAGACATAGGGGAGGAAACTCCCCTTTTTTATGACCTTTGCATTGTTACGAGTCTATTTGTCTACCACATGTCTACTTCGCTGACTAGTATGTTTTGAACATTACATTTCTTTTTGTACTGCTTAAAACTAAAAACGCCCATGTCAACAGTAAGAATTGCAGGTGAACTACTGGTTCTAACCTTAAGTGTATCTCTGATTTTCTATTTTACCCTCCAGATCCTTGGCCCCAGCTGGCAGTGTCCTATTGAGCCAGGATGCATCATTGAAGGGCTTAGGCACTAGCTCCCCTTGCTTTTTAGTATTAGTGCTGAAAGCAAAGCGATGATCAGCCCTACCGGGAAGATCTCCAGGAAAGTGAAAGCAGCCATGATAAGCGGATTTTCATACATCTCCATCCACTCGTCCATTTCTTTGATTTTACCCTGGATCTCAGCCTCTGATAACCCTTCTTCTTGATATACAGTGACCTGATAAGCGGCATACTGATCTACGAAATCAGGCATGAAATTGGGATAGTAAATCATCCAGCCTACCACATAGATGATTGAGGCTACCAGTACTATGATCAATCCATTCAGAAATGCATCTTTGAAAGAGATTTTCCCACCTTTGGCCTTGTCTCGGTAGGCCTTGACACCAAAGAAGACCGTGGAGAGTGCGAGTATCATCGATACATAACCTAACAACTCTCCGAGCTCGAAGTCCATCTGACCGGAGTCCGATACCAGTAGTGCATTAGATACGAACCAGGAACAGATCACAATGACCCCACCTAGGAGACCATAGATGATAAGTGATTTCTTCGTTTTCATTTGATCTATTTTTAGCTCAAATCACCAATTTTCTTGAGTAAGTATCCTCATACTTTTGGGTGAATTGATAGGTTAATTCTTGGATAGAGTATGGATCAGTTGCAGTTCACTTGCCTTCTGCACCGCCTGAGTCCTTCTTTTCACATGCAGTTTTACATAGATATTGGAGGTGTGCGTCTTGATGGTATTCATGGACACAAAGAGTCTATCCGCAATCTCTTGGTTGGATAGGCCTTCTGTCATCAGCTGCAATACCTCAGCTTCTCGGTTACTCAGTCCTACTTCCTTGGATTTTACAAAAGAGAAAAGTGTCCCCTCATTTACCCTTTTAATCAATACACTTCCAAGCCAGATACCTACCGCTAAAAAAAGGATCGCAATGATTCCTCCATACACTTCAAGGGATATGTCCTTGATCAGCGTTCGATAATTGAGTGATTGCAAGACGATCAATAATACGCCCATGACTCCGCCATATACCCAGGTGCTCTTATTCATTTTTTGAGAAGTAGGGATTGTCTAGCTTGATATTAATGATTTTTTTAGAAAAAACTATCTTAGACTGCTATTCTGGATAAAGATGTTCTAAGATCATCTGTCAAATCAGGTATATCAGCAATATTTTCGTATTGCTTTTTGAAGCAATCATAAATATTTTTAGGTCTGTGTCTTTTCGCTTTAAATGACAATGTATTTCTGAAAGATATGAAAGCAGCTGGTTTAGTACTACTCATCATATTGTTGGCCTCTTGTGGAGAGTCCGTTTCAAATGTTGGTCCGACTGACTACCCAGCGGGAGCAGTCATTGAGAAGTATGACAATATCCCAGGTCGTGTGAAGATTACCGTAATGTCTGGAGAAGATATTGCCATGGAAGGTGATTATCAAGATGGGTTTCGTGAGGGTGCCTGGACAGAATACGAACGTGGTTTGGTGAAAGAGGTATACAATTACTATCGTGGAGACCTACAGGGGATTCGGCTTTCTTTCAGATCAGGCAATTTGGAAAAGAAATCTTACTATGATGGTGGACAACTTCACGGGGAGTATACGGTTTACAAGAATCGACGTGTAATAGAACAGTATCAATATACGAATGGAAAGAAGGAGGGGCCGGTCAAAAAATTCTATAATAACGGCAAAATTTTGGAGGAGTCTAATTATGTCAATGACCAACTCGATGGCATAGCAAGATGGTATGATCAGGAAGGTAACCTGACTATCGAGTACCTATATAAGGATGGTGTGCTACTGGAAGACAAAACCGCCAAAGCAGACCCTGCGAAGTAGATAACCTCAAATATGTGCTCAAAACCTTGAAAGAGGAATATTTCGATTATCTGGTTACTTCCAATTTTCAAAAAGAACAGGAAGGGACATTTGCAGAGCCAGTTCAGGTCTCAGGCAACGTTACCAGTGCAGTGGGAGTCTTTGCTGGATGCAACTACTCAATCTATGCGCTAAGACCCTAGAATTCGGATCAGACCCGAACCAAGTCGTGAAATGGTTTATTTTTATGGTCCAACGGGGACCCCATGAGACTCAACACCGACTTAATCCTGCGAAAAACAAGGCATCGGGATACACTAATTTTCCTGCTTTATGCGCTATTTACTACTGCCGTCATTCAGTTCACCATCTATTCCTTGTTGCCATTTAGCACGACGCGCCTAGCCTTGGTGCTTATTACTATTGGTCAGTTTTATCTGACGGCCTATATCCGCTTGCCTATACGCCGATTCTACCTGAGAAAAGCAGCGTACTTTGGATTTCACATTTTGAATTTTGTCATTTTTCGCGAGCTTACTATGGCACTTTCTCCATCTTTTGTGGTCTCTGATCGTTATTTCGAAGTGACGGTGGTCTTATTGTTTCTGATGTGCGTACTTGGTCGAGATATTAGGATGTACACCACACTGGCCGTTCAACTGAATGAACTCAATCAGTGGACAGCTCAGAAGAAACTGTTCTCCAAACCGGCTACCTTATCCCTACATTTGGGAAAAGAGGGCCAACAAAAACTACATCCCAATGAAGTAGTCTATATTAGGACAAAAGCAGCCGGTGATCACACAAAAGTGTTTGGGATAAAAAGGAAGCAACCAAAGGGAGTAACACCTCGTCTGGCAGAGCTCGAGACTACAGCTTATGCCAATTTTGAATCCATAGCTATGGAGCTAGCAAAATTCCCACAGTTTAAGCGTATCAGCCAGAGTACGATGGTCAACTTTCAGTATCCAAATGAGCAAAAGGACGGTGTACTGAAAATTGAAGGTAGAAGATTTACCATTAGTACTAAGTATCAATCCTAATCTTGCCTGTCCACCCTGGACCAATATTGTCGACCTAGCCTTTCGGTGTTCATTCCCATGAGATCAGCTAACCATATACCTGTGTCGCTGATGAATACGCGCAAGGGTCCTCCCTGGGTGAATCTCCTAGGAGATGTCTGTACCTTTAAGGGTACAAGCTTAAGCTTTCCCATCTGCTTAAGCATCCTACACAGGTTTGCACTTTCCATAATCCTTTTGGTCGGAAAGCCGCCTGCTCTTTCGAATACCTCTCTTCGGCAGAAGAGTGCCTGATCACCAAAATACAATTTCGATATCCTGTATCTAATTCGGTTAACCCAGGTGATGGCAATCAGAAAAAGGGAGGTGTGCGAAAAGCTTTGCTCAAAAGCACCACCGACTACCCTCTTGTTCGCGAAAACCATCTCTATTGCCTTATCGTAATTTGAAGGCAAGATGGTGTCGGCGTCCAAAAAAATGATAACATCTCCTGACGCGTATCCGGCACCTAGATTGAGCGAGAGGTATTTACGACCTATTAATTCAGTACTTGACAGGATTTTGCAATTCTGTTCCTCAGCTATCTTCAGTGTTTTATCCGTACTTCCAGCGTCGACGACAATCACTTGTGGTAATGTGCCAGCACCCATACGTATTGCCGCTAGGGTCTTCGGAAGATAAGATTCCTCATTCAGCGTGGGTATGACAATGGATAAATTGATGGTCGAGGGGGTCTATTACTCTTTTAAGCTTTAAATTAGAATCAATATGTGACATATGCCTAGTATTCCATCATTCGATACCTGGACCAGTATTTTCT
>JAHCMJ010000134.1 GCA_019192485.1 Cyclobacteriaceae bacterium HetDA_MAG_MS6
TGGTTAGCGACTATTCCGATACTCTTGCCTCCCAGCCTACCAAACCCAACAACAATACTCTCAGCAAAATCTTTGTGTACCTCAAAGAATGTCTCAGCATCCAGAATACCTTCAATCACCTCACGCATCTCATAGGGTTGATTGGGGTTATCCGGGAGAATGGTGTCCAAAATAGTCCTCGTCTCATCCCCCTTTTCATAAGGTACTTGAGGTGGTTCCTCTTCGCAGTTAGCAGGTAAGTAGGATAATAGTCTTTTAATATTCTCAATGCAAACCACCTCATTAGGGGAAGTGAAATGTGTTACACCACTTTTGGTTGCGTGAGTATTCGCTCCACCTAACTCCTCTGCTGTTACCTCCTCCTGGGTTACCGTTTTGACAACGTTAGGGCCAGTCACAAACATGTAGCTAGTCTGCTCCACCATAAAGGTAAAATCTGTAAGTGCCGGTGAATATACCGCACCACCAGCGCAGGGTCCCATAATAGCTGAAAGTTGAGGAATGACTCCTGACGCTCTGGTGTTGCGATAGAAAATATCTGCATACCCTCCTAATGAAACAACTCCCTCCTGTATACGAGCTCCCCCAGAGTCATTCAGACCAATGATTGGCGCTCCATTTTTCATAGCCATGTCCATGATTTTTACAATCTTTTCAGCATGAGTTTCTGAAAGAGAACCTCCAAAAACGGTAAAATCCTGACTAAAAACGTAGACTAGCCGGCCATCGACGGTGCCATAGCCAGTAATCACGCCGTCTCCTAAATATTGCTGCTTGCTTAATCCGAAATCCGTAGCTCGATGCACTACAAACTTATCAATCTCCTGAAATGACCCTGGATCGAGCAGGAGATCGAGTCTCTCCCGAGCAGTAAGTTTTCCTTTCTGATGTTGCTTTTCTATTTTGCTGGCTCCGCCGCCCTCCAGGGCCTTTGCATTCATCTTTTCCAGCTCTTCTATTTTTTCAGAAATAGGATGGGTAAAACTGGCAGATTTTGGCTTCTGATCACTCATGGGGATGTCGTTTAGATGGATTCAAAGATAGATGTAAAAGCATAAAGAGAAGTACTCCCGCTCACTTCATTACATACAATTGAAAAATAAAAAAACCTCTATATTGCGGCCGATCTCAGCGAAGTCGAAAGTATGCGGATAGCAGTTATTGACATGGGTACAAACACGTTCCACCTGATCATAGTGGAGGTGCAAGGCTATCAGTTCCGAACTATCTATCGGGAAAAAACTGCTGTAAAAATTGGTGAAAAAGGTATCAATAAGGGCCTGATAACGGAAGAAGCCAAATCAAGAGCAATGGAAGCTCTTACTACCTTCAAAAAGGTCACAGAAGAATACAAGATTTCAAACATATATGCTACCGCAACGAGTGCCATTCGCAATGCCCGAAATGGACAGGAACTCGTTTCTGAAATCCAACAGCGACTCAATATCGACACGCAGATCATCAGCGGACATCGTGAAGCGGAACTTATTTACTTCGGTGTAAAGAAAGCATTGCTTATCGGTGAGGAACCAGTACTCATTATGGACATAGGCGGCGGCAGTATTGAATTTGTAGTCGGTACGCATGAACAGATACTATGGAGAGAAAGCTTTGAAATCGGGGGGCAGCGAATGGTCGAAAAATTTCACAAAGACGACCCCATTGCACCATCAGATATTGACAATCTTCTGAAGTACTTGCATGAACAGTTGGAACCCCTTCGCGAAGTATGTAGCACATTTCAGCCTAAAACACTGATTGGTTCGTCCGGCACCTTTGATACACTCAGCGAAATCTACCAATTGCGGTCAGGTATTGGCATCGACGAGAAAGAAACCGAACTCCCACTTACTATAGAGGCTTTTCAAGCCATTCAAAAGGAATTGATCAATAAGAATCGGGCGGAACGTCTAGCGATTCCCGGGATGATCCCTTTGAGGGTTGATATGATCGTCGTAGCTGTATTGCTCGTGAAATACGTAATCGACACTATTGGAATAGAGCATATTCGGGTCTCTGCTTATGCCCTCAAAGAAGGCGTCCTGCTCCATACTATCGACATGCTCAATGCCGAAAATCCGCTAAAGTCCTGAGATCGTTTCGTCTTTAGGGTACTTAACTTCAAACCTGTATTTGAGATTCAGAGATTGCCCTGGATCAAGTGATCTCTCCCAGGTGATCTTACCCGTTTTCCCCACCAGATTTCCTTCTGATAACTCTTGTGGATCCACCATTATACTTTTATTGGACGAAATGGGAATTTGCTCCTCTATCACCAGATCAACCCTGCTTTTCTTGTTGTTTCTCATGACTAATTCGTACCCAAAAGTCTCTTTCACATTTGATCCGATGGTTTGTCTTGCTGTGAAATCTTTTACTTTCTTTCGTGCCACCTTTATACCCTCATCTACACCTAGCGATATGAACAGGCCAGATTGAGCCTGGCCAGGGTCCAGGTAAGACTTGCCTGTATAGGCTCCCTGAAAGTAAACATTAGCGGGGCCGGCAATGAGATCCAGATTTTCCCAGTTTTCTACCTTCCCAGTCAAATAAGCATATGATGATAGCTTGGGTACTACAAAGTGATTAAAATTCATTTCAACCTGTTGATCTCGTATCGGAACAGTCAGGGGCTTAGCTCCTGAGGCCAAAGAGTAGGGAAGTTCTACCTTATACTCCGTATTCAATTCGGTATTTTCTACGACTACGTAGTCTGCCAGGCTTTCTGCTTCTTCTAAAATAATATCCTCCTGATCAATCATCATGCTTTCTGTCATTGGTGCAGCAAGCGTGCGTTTCTCCATTCGCATGTTTTGAGCAATTGGCTGTCGGAAATCAATATACCAAGGATACAATTCAGGTTTGACACCTCCGATCCTAGGATTTCTTGTTGAGAAAGTAAACTTGACATCAACCCAGTCCTCACCGGTCTGTTGGCTCACTACTGCTCTGTAAGCCAGAGTGGCGGGTTGTTTTATATTCTCCACACGGATGTCATAAGAAGGTCTCCAACTGGCTCCATTTACTATGTATGATAACTCGAACTCGCTGCTGGCAGTCTCAGAAGCTATTACATCTACTAATATTTCTCCTAGGTTTTGACGATACAAATTGGAACGATCTTGAAATTGTTTTTTTAGACGCTGCAGGTCCTTTTGCAATACGGTCCTTTTCCGCTTGATATCGATTTTTTCCTTTCCGATCTGACTAGTTCTGTTCCTGAAATAATTGGCCATAGCCTGTAGCTGAGCAACGGTAAGGTTGGACTGATCTCCCTTGATCGCTTTATTGGTTGATAATAGGTCGCTCTCAGCTTGTAAGGCAGCAGCATCATTATCAAGTAAGCCAATTTCTGCCTCGACATCCTCGATTTGTGTTTTGAGATCCTGCAAGGCTTCTGGTAGATCCTCCTCGTTGAGGTAGTTATTCCTGAAGCTAACTCCTAATATTACTATATTGCCTTTGGCACGGACTTGCAACGTGTTTTGATCTAATCGATTAGATACCCCCTGAAAAACCAAAGTCTGTGAGCCCTTGAGCACAGTGGCCTTGGCTACTCTGGTCACTTGGGCCTGATTCAAAAAAACGGTTACCTCAGCGGCATCCGTTGGAATACTCTCGGCGCGAATGAATAGCGTTGAAAGTACTGATAATAAACTGAATGTGATCTTTAACATTAGTTGAAAGTTCTGTTGTAATTTGGCCTTCAATTTTCTTGCCAATCTTTAAAACGCCTTTTGATGGTTTTTTCGTACGACAAGCTTTTCGAATTTACAAAATCTATATTAACGGCCATTGGATGTCCTGACGCTGGAGCTCAAGAAGCTGCTTCAGTGTTGTTGAGCGCAGACCTCAGGGGTATTGATTCTCATGGTGTTGCCAGGCTAATAGGTTATGTTCGATTGTATGAAAAGGGACGGATCAATCCAAATCCAAAACTTAGTATTACCTACGAAACTCCAAGTACTGCGGTCATGGACGGTGATGCTGCCTTAGGACTTATCAGCGGCCCAGAGGCGATGCGACTAGCATTGAAAAAGGCACAAGAAGTTGGCTCAGGATGGGTAGCCGTCAAAAATTCTAATCACTTCGGAATTGCCGGCTACCATACGATGATGGCATTGGATCAAGATTGCATAGGCATCGCAATGACTAATGCAAGTCCACTGGTAGCACCGACATTTTCCAAAGAGAGACTTCTTGGTACCAACCCCATTTCTGTAGCTATCCCATCAGGAGATGAACCTCCTTTTGTACTTGACATGGCTACCACCACTGCTGCTAATGGTAAACTGGAAATCCTACAAAGAAAGAACCTGTCTGCACCAATTGGGTGGGTGCAGGATCAAGATGGTAATCCTATCACAAATGCCAACGGTGTGAAAGAAGGAGGCGCTTTACTCCCACTTGGTGGGGATCGCGAACATGGCTCCCATAAAGGCTATGGGTTGGGTGCCGTTGTGGACATTTTATCTGCTGTGCTATCAGGTGCTAACTATGGCCCATGGGCACCCCCATTTGTCGCCTTTCTTGACCCTGTGGATGATCCGGTAGGTCAGGGATTGGGACATTTCTTCGGTGCCATGAGGATAGATGGATTTAGACCTGCAGAAGAGTTCAAAACTCATATGGACAATTGGCTGCGGCGATTTCGGAATGCAGATACAGTTACCGGACAGGATCAGGTCTTGGTTCCTGGTGATCCGGAACGTGAAATGGAGCGAGATCGTCGCGAAAATGGAATACCTCTTTTAGAACCTGTAGCTCGTGATTTGCAGAGTTTAGCTGATAAGTACGAGATAGCTTTTAGCTAGCCACTATCAAAAGCCTATATTGAAACCAGCTCTCACTACAAAAGGGCTGTTGTATGGTGAGTTGCCAGAGTCATCATATAGCACATTGTATAGTGCCACAGTAGTAAAAGCAGCATTCCTACCGAGTGGCTGCACGAAACCACCACCTACAAACCAACTATTGTAACCTTCTCTCTGTGTCTTTGAGAGATCACGTAAATCTGTCGGAAACTCGATAGTGAGATATTCGTACTCAGTATGAGCAAAAATCTGATCTGTAATTAAGTACCTGGAAAAAAGACTACCTCCGTAATGAGTCAACGTCAAGTCTATATTCTTATAATCGGTATATTGATAGGTAATGCCAACTCCTGCGGATAGCCTTTCGGTGATCTTATATCCCAGTTGCGGCGAAAGGCTAATGGTTGTGAAATCACTACCTGCATTGAAGCCTAAACCTCCTCCAAAATAAAATTTATCAAACGGATTTCCTTGCCCCTGTGATGCACTACAGACTATTATCAAACCCAGCAGAACGATCAATCTACGCATGAATGTACTTTTACTGTTCTTCAACGATAACGTAGACATCCTCGTTATCTTTTTTCATAAAGTACTTTTCCCTGGCCATTTTCTCTAGCAGGTCATCATCATTCAGTAATGCTTCACGATCGGACTTGACTTCTTGAATCTTTTCTTGGTAGAAAGCCTTGGTTTGCTCTAACTCTGATTGCTTTCTACTAAGTCTGTACTGACTAAAAAGATCATTAGAATCAAAGAAAAGCATCCAACATACAAATAATAGTATCGCTACTACGTAGAAATTTCTCAGAAAAGGCGGGGTTTTTCGAAACAGATTCTTCATTTCGTAGATAAAGATAGCTAATTGTACGATTTACAGGTTATTGTAGATTCAAGAATTATTCCGTAGACTCACCCACTACCTCAAACGTCCCAGTGGCCAGGAGGCCAAACTTCCCTTTGTTGGTACCAATTATCTCCACGACATATTCTCCCGGATTGTCTGAGGTATAAAATTCAACTGTTGTTTCCTTCTCTAGCAAAAGTTGAGCATCCCAGTATAACTGCTGTCTAAAATCAGGTACCCTCTCATTTTTAAGCTGGTCATCAGTGACATTTGCCAGCTTCCTAGACGGCTGAGTACTTCCCGAAAAATACCTATAAGTAGATGGCAGCTGGTCGAGTCTTTCACTTTTACTATAGGTCCAAAATCCTATTACACCCTGGTATTCGTGAGCACCCATACGTACTTGGCTACTGTACACATTAATTGATTCAATATCAGCCGCCTTCCATTGTAAGATCACTTTTGCCGGAACCACAATACCATTGAGCATAACCAACGCCGGGCCCACATCCATCGATTTGTTGTTTAGATAGGGCACTAATAACGCAGCGGAATCATTGATCTTTCTGACCCATACCTCCTGTACAAACTCTCTGATTGCATCTTCCATGCTTGGGAATCTGGTATAATCATCCATTAGATAAGTTGTCGGTTCCTTTAAAAATGTGGGTCTCATGGATTGATCAATAACGTTATCAATACTACGTTCATCCTCCCTATAGGCACTCTCTATCTGTGATTCTATGCTTCGCTGCAAAAGCCATGTTTTACTTTTTTCTGAGATTTTGCACTGATCTGCGCTTACGAATGTATGATCTTCCAAGAAAGAGTCTTGTATTTTAAACCTTAATCCATTTCGTACATTGACCACAAAATCTCTGTTCATATCAATCACCGGTACGTTGAAGTAAAAGAAGCCTGCAGAGTCGGTTATGGTGACTTGATGGCTAAAGGGTTGTCCAGGAAAAGAAAGTGTTATTTGCTCACCAGCCAACTGGACATCTCCTTTGTCAAGAATCTGACCTGATAAAAGATAACCTCGATAATCTGGTAGATATTGAATATCTTCTATGGAAAGTTCCAACAACTGTGCTTTTCCAATGTCTATCGGGTTTTGAATGCATAGGTGAGATTTCTTCTTAACGGAAACTGTCACTAAATCCCCAACAAGTTCCGATGGCACAGTCAGCGTGACGTTTGACTTATTATTAGCAGGCAAAGTGCTATTTTCAAAAGCTATTTCTAGGTATTGCGGGTTTGTTACTTCTGATTTGCAAATGGTGTCGGACGTAAATAGAGCACTTGGGAGCATGCGGAAAGGGTTATGGACAACAATTGATCGCTGCCAGATCGATTTCAATGAAAAGTTCTGCATCCATCGGGTGTAACCTATCAACGTGTAAATTCCGCTCCTTAAATCTCTGGTCAGGAAAATATCAGTCGACCCCTTACCGTCTTTTAGCACACATTTTTGTTGGAGCACAGGTCTGTTCGAGTCATCTAGCAATTCAAAATATGCTACCTGGCTAATAGTTGAAACATCACCAGAAGTATTCAGGCATTGATACGACACCAGCATGTGTTCTCCAGTGACAAATACATTATCGTTGATATGAAATGCAAGTTCTTCACTTAAAGAGTTAATATCATCAGCAGCAAGTTGACATTTGGCCATATGAGGCCATGCAATCAACAAGATTACTAATGGCATGAGAGCTCCTCTGAGTCTAAAAACCAGACGGTCCCGGAAGATATTTTGTATTAATTCTCCCAAAATCCAGGTTGCTGATTACTCCCATATAGTGTGCAGTTAGAACACTCTTTTCTAAAATAAATAATTCCAGGCGGCGCAATAATGCCCTCGGAAAAGAAGGCTATCTCATACTCCTCTCCATATTGATCCATAAAATAACCAAGGCTATCGGGAGCGCTATTCAGAAACTCCTGATCTGCGCAATCCACGAATTTTTGACCATTCCTCCGGTAGCCCTGATCTCTGAAATCTAGTGGATGATACTGGCGTCTGAAAGATACTTTTTCGGCGGCATCGAAAATCCCCAATACTATTTCATCCGGATTTGTAATGTTAGATATATTTCCGCGTACTGTTCCCACCTGCTGGTCGAACAAGAATCCCACTTGTTGGGTACTTTCCGCTAAAAGAGACCAATAATCAAAAGACTCAGGAGTCAAAGCATATTGTGTCACTTCTATGCTGTATCCTCTAAGCATTTTTCTACTCTCAGAATCTACAGAGTGCACGGGAAACTCGGCAAACCCTCCTGCGGGCAGGACTGATTCATTGACCAATATCTGTGAGGAAGTATCTGTCTGCCAACATATTTGCACCTGTAGTTCAGGGTTATCACCACCAAACTCGCGGGCTATAAAGTCATTGCCTCCTAGCCATTGGAATCGTGACGGGTTGGGCACCTCTAACTCGTAGGTAGCTGTCCATTCCAGTCTGTAATGCTGGTTACCAGACTGAGCAGATCTGGAATCTACAAAAAAATTGAATGACCCCGCGTTTCCATTGATCGTGGTAGGCTTGAGGTCGAAGAAGGCATAGACCGAATCTATAGGTGGGGTATTGATCATTTCAACCCAATCAGAGGCATATTGATCTCCCTCGCTAGAACTAATCAAAAGCTTATATCGCTCTCCAATCGACCCTGTAAATCCACTACCTACTTGATACTGACCAGGTCGTTCTTCGGTGAAGTTGATACTATCGCCAGATGCTGATATTACCCAAACCAGGGCATTTTCTACAGGTTCTGGGTTATCCTGGTCCAGTTGAAACGTTCTGGAAAGTTTCACCATACCGCCACCAGTCTGATTCGTAATGAGACCCTCTACTACCAGTAAATTGTCAAAATCCAATGGATTCAACTCTACACGTTCGAGACAGCCTAGCAGGATCAGAGAGATTGTGAGTCCTTGAAATACATTTAACGATATGGTCTTCGTTCTCAGCAAATCAAAATTTGAAATTGTAAGTTATTGACGGGATGGCCGTACCTAAAACTGAAAGTTCATACCCCTCAATATCACCTCCATTGTTTGCAAAAAAGATAGAATATACATTCTTCCTTGCAGTCAGGTTGTAAATCGAAAATGACCAATAACTATGGCCCAGTTTTTTGACGCGATGGGAACCTTCAATATTTACACTCAAATCAATTCGGAAGTAATCAGGCAAACGAAAGCTGTTCCTATCAGAGAAATGAACTATTTCTGTTCCGGAAAGTTCATACTTGGCAGTAGGATAAGTAATAGGTCTACCTGTTGAGTAATTGATATTCATAGAAAAGCTAAAACGTCTAGTATGCTTATAGTTAGCAACTATGCTGATATCATGCGGTTTCTCAAAGTTCGTTGGAAAATGTGCCCCACCATTGATTGTTTCCTCAACAAACTGCGAGTCAAAACTTTGTTGAGATCTGCTGTAAGTATAACTCATCCATCCATTAAGTTTCCCCTTTTTCTTTTTGATCAATAACTCCGCACCATAGGCAAATCCCTCTCCCTGTATGACATCTGTCTCTAGGTTCGGATTTAGAATTAAATCTGCACCCACCTCATAGTCTAGTAGGTTATCAAAAGTCTTGTAGTAGGCTTCTATAGAGGCTTCTATTTCATTGTCTTTCAGGTTTTGGAAGTATCCAATCGAGAACTGATCTGATAGCTGTGGCTTAAAATTGTGATCAGAGAGTTTCCAGGTATCTGTCGGGGATATAGACACATTATTAGATAGTGCATGAATGTACTGGCGGCTCTTGCTGTAGGATGCTTTTATCGAGGCGTATGCTGAAGTAGAGTACTTCAGTGAAAGCCTTACCTCAGGACCGCTATACTTTTGAATGGTTTTATGATCTGGGAATGAAATAGTTTCCGTAAATGAGTCCTCACTTCTAGGTTGACCTGGCTCATAGAAATTTGCTGATCTGCCTCCCAATGCGGAGAAAAATGAAAAGCGCAGCCCTGTGTAAAGCGTAAGCTTTGAGGAAATAGCATAATCATCTGATACAAAAAAGGAGCTTTCTAGCCCACGTTCACGCTCAATCTCCTCTTCTAAAACTTGCGAATCTCCTCCAGTCGGACGAAAAAAGCCTGGCAATACATCATACAACTTACTGTCAAATCCTACTTGTAACTCATGTTGATTCAAGAAATAGTTGAGCGCCAATTGTCCATAGGTTTCCTTAACCTCAAACCCGTAGCTAAAGGCTTCTTCGGCAACCACATCATAATCAATATCAAAAGCATATTGTGAAGTGGTAAGGGTAGTTTGGAGAAGTAGCCGTTTGGAGATAGCATGTCGCCAACCTAAGGAAGCTGCTAAATTCTGGTAAGAGTAAAGAGAGTCTGTGGTCACTTTGAACCTGTCTCTACTATGGTATATAGAAGCATATACCGTATTGCCATTGCCATAATCTAGGTGAATGCCGGTAGCCACATCAAAAAACGAGGGGTCACTATTTTTGATCGTTTCATCCTTTACCTGATTCAACAACCAATCCGAGTAAGTTCCTCTTATCCCGGAGATGATAGACATCTTCTCTTTGATTAGTGGTACCTCCAAGCTTAACTGCCCTGTAACCGGACTGATCCCCCCCTTCCCGCTAAACTTTTGGACATTGCCTTTTTTTAGTTTAACATCCAACAAAGAAGATAAGCGCCCGCCATAGCTAGCAGGTATACTGCTTTTGTACAACTCGGAGGTACCTATCACATCAGCATTGAACGCGGAAAAGAACCCAAAAAAATGAAAAGGGTTATATACTGTTGCATTATTAAACAGCATGAGGTTCTGATCGGTCTTGCCTCCTCTGACATTGAGGCCCGAAGCGCCTTCGCCAACATTTTGTACTCCAGGTAGTGCCAAAGCCACCTGTACAATGTCGTTCTCTCCCAGCACCTTGGGTACATTCTTCAGTTGCTCCATATCCAAAGTAGCAATTCCCATTCGAACATCCGATATATTTTCATCTTCAGTAGCACTGATCATAATATCTTCTAACTGGATGGCTTCCTCATTCATTTCAATGTGAAGCTCACCGTCAGCAAGAATTTCAATACGCTGACTTCGAAGCTTCATACCAGCAAACTGAACAATCAGTTCATGAAAACCACGCGGAACCTCAAGGCGATACCCCCCCTGTGGATCTGTTGTAGTGCTAAACTTTCGATCTATTGATACCAATGCACCCACAATGGGTTGATTAGACTCAGCGCTTCTAACAATTCCTGATAAAACCACTGGACCGACTGTTTCATTTTCATCTTTATCACCTATCTGAAGTACCTCAACCCTTTCTCGATTGATCATCCTCTGATCCAAAATAGGATTTTGAGACTCATCTGGAATATCTGTACCTACCTCTAAAGTTTGGATGATTGGAGTTGGAGTCAGAATGACCTTCTGTCCTATCAATACAAAATGTAAATCCGTACTACTTAGTAATGTCGAAATCAGGTCTGCTAGTGTTTCTGTCCTAGCTTGTCCGGTTATGGTATAGTCCGATATCCAATGATCTTGAAAATAGAAGTTACAAATCCCTTGTTCCTCCAGCGTACCTATAGCTTGAAGGAGTGGCGTATTTCGAAAGTCGAATTGTAAAGGAGGCTGATCCTGACAAGCCAGCTTAAAAACAGACAGCAAAGTCATCGTTGCGAAAATGATCCTATTCATTTTCCAGTCTCTCATCTAGTTCCTTTAAAAATGCCAGAAGAGCAGTCTCATCATTCAGCTTGAATTTTTTCCCTGCGCTCCTGGTAATCTCTTTTGACCATGTTTTGCTATCACCGGTGATTGCATCCAAATCTTTTTTGCTTTTCAGAGTAATCAGTTTTCCTTCGTGATAGAGTCCATAGCTATTCACGGGTGTGTAGCTAATCCCTCCTACCTCAGCTCTCATTTGCTTTCTTCTTTTAACAACAAAATCAAAGTGGCTTCCTTGAAACAAGACATCGAAAAACCCGGTTTGATTTTGAACTTTCAATTTTGAGAAAGTATGATCACGTAGGCTAAACCAAGAAACTTTACTTTGGTCCAACACAATTCCGTCTCGTCTACTAAGGTCAGGATGTTTGACTATGATCAAACCTTGCTCCAAGTCAAGGATAAGAGGCACATTATAATAGACATTGGCATTGACTGCTATGGTACCTAAGGACCAACTACGGGATTCAAAAAATTGATGGCTAAATCTCGACTTGAGAACCATCGGGTAAACGGCACCTCGATAAAGCCCGTTGCTCTGCAGACCTACTTGCTGATCAAACCATTCAGCAAATCTGGATTCAAGAGTAGCGTTATGCATACCCTGACTTGAAGCACTATTCAAGGCC
>JAHCMJ010000135.1 GCA_019192485.1 Cyclobacteriaceae bacterium HetDA_MAG_MS6
GTGTGGGCGATCGGCACCGGCCTGACGCCGTCGCTGCACGATATCGAGGCAATGATAGGATACAAGAGCGTGGAGGCTAGTATCCAAGGACGTAGCGTCATTGACGTGTCACTTGAAGCTGATATTACTTCCTTGGAAGAGGTCGTTGTGGTTGGCTATGGTGAGACCCAAGTGCGTAAGATAACAGAATCCCTTTCTGTTGTAGATGCTTCCAAAATTCAAAATACTCCTTTAGCTAGTTTTGACAACATTTTGCAAGGTGCAGCTACGGGAGTTCAGGTATCTGCTGCAGGTGGACAACCAGGAAGTGGTGTCTCTGTAAGAATTCGCGGTGTAGGATCCATTACCGGATCGAGTGCACCTCTTTATGTTATTGACGGTGTCCCTATTAATGTTGGCAATCTGACTGAAGAGGCCCAAACCGGTAACGCTTTTGCCAATATCAATCCAAATGATATTGAATCTTTGACCGTTTTAAAGGATGCATCGGCTACCTCTATTTATGGATCCAGAGGGACAAATGGTGTGGTCCTGATCACCACTAAGAAAGGAAAACCTGGCCAATCCAAAGTTCAATTCAATGCACAGTATGGTTTTTCAGAGTTTGAAAACCCTAATGACTTTGGAGTTATGAATGGACAGGAGTTTTTGGGGTATATGAGAGAAGCCACTATCAATGCAGGTATAGATCCTGATGCCCGGACACTGCCAAGTGGAGCGGTTAACCCTGACTACTTCCCCTTGGGAGATACGATCAATACTAACTGGGTAGATGAGGCCCTCCAGACTGGAATAATCCAAAGTTACAATTTGAGTGTGTCGGGCGGATCCCCGAAAACCCAATACTTTGCTTCTATTGGTTTGTATGACGAAGAAGGGATAGCTGTAAAAACGGATTTTAGAAGAGTTAGTACTCGGTTTAACTTGAAGCATAAGATCAATAATAATGCTACTGTAGGGTTAAACTTTACCGTTTCCGAAGTACAACAATCTAATAGGCAAGGCGCAGGAACTACATTTCGAGATCCTATATATGGATCATTTTTCACATCTCCTTTGAATCCAATTTTTGCGAATGCAGAACAGATAGCGGCGGGCGAGGATTACGGAACTGGATACAATTTCAATATCCCAGGGTTTGCCGGGCACAATATTGTTGCCTCTCAAAACCTGAACCCTAACAACGTTCAGACCTTCAGGACCATAGGTAACCTCTTTGCTACTTACAATATTTTGCCTGACCTGGAAATCAGGACCACTTTTGGCATAGATAGAGCTGATTTACAGGAAGATGAGTTTCTTAGTCCCAATTATGAAAAGGGTCGTTCTGCGGGATCAGTCTTTGAAGGAAATGCCATCGTGCACAATATCAAAGAGTTTGACTGGAACTGGACAACTACCCTAACATACGATAAAGAGCTGGGAGCTAATCAATCTTTGCAAATTCTTGTAGGAAGTGAGATGTTCGAGTCGCTTACCGAAAGGAATCGGGCTGAAGGTGCGGGATTTGCCTCTGATAAGTTGCAGACCATCAATTCTGCCGCGGGACCGAGTGATGATCCGATAGATACGGATTGGACCAAATGGAATTTGGCATCATTTTTTGCCAAAGTCAATTATAGCCTTAATGACAAGTATTTTCTGAATCTATCTGCTAGGAGAGATGGATCTTCCAGATTTGGTCCTGACAATAGATGGGGTAATTTTTGGGCGGCAGGAGTTGCCTGGGTGCTATCTGAAGAGAATTTTTTAAGTGGAATAGGAGTTCTTGACTTTCTGAAATTGAGAGCAGGTGTAGGGACACAAGGAAACAATAGCATTGGCAATTTCTCATGGCTGACGGACTATGCATACACGGCTAACCTTAACCTAAACGGTCAGACGGTTTCGGGAAATAGACCTTTATCGCTTGGAGATATCGGTATTGGTTGGGAAAAGCAATTTACAATTGATGTAGGAGTTGACTTTTCCTTGTTTAATAGAATCAGTATCGGTGCAGGTTATTACCGAAAGAATATTACCGATATGCTCTTTGAGGTACCACTCTCTCGAACGACCGGATTCAATGATTTCGAAACCAATGCGGGTGAAATGCGAAATTCGGGTTGGGAGTTTGAGTTGAACTCAACCAATGTCGAGATCAATAACTTCAGTTGGACCACCAGCTTCCAATTTTCCAAAAATAAGAATGAGATCATAGATGTGCCAAATGGTGAGGAATTTGTGGATTCAGGAGATCAGGAGATCAATCGTGAAGGAGAATCTGTAGATGCCTGGTACATGCCAAGATGGGCTGGGGTAGACCCAGCTACCGGTAAGCCCCTATGGTTGGATGGTGAAGGAAACATTACAGATAATTATGGTAATGCGGGTTTTGCTGTGGTAGGACAGAAACTTCCCGATTTCTACGGAACGCTAGCTAATACCCTGACCTTCAAAGGGGTTTCACTATCTGCTAGCTTTTATTACAGTTATGGAAATGAAGTCTACCGGGAAGTTCAGAGATTCCTGAGCTCTGACGGCAGTAGGTTCGGAAGGAACCAAGACCGCAATCAGCTTTCTAGGTGGCAGAAACCAGGAGACATTACTGATGTTCCGCGGATTTCCAAGGGCAATGCAGATGGAGGCAACAACCACTCTACCAGATACCTTGAGGATGGTTCCTTTATCAAGCTGCGGAGAGTGACGCTGGCCTACAACCTGCCGCAGTCATGGCTGCAGCAAGCTAAGCTAGGTAGTGTGCGGTTGTATGTGCAGGCCCTCAATCTCAAGACCTGGACCAACTACAGAGGGATGGACCCAGAGACGGGTATAGAAAGCCGGGATTTTGGCGAATACCCCAATCCCCGGAAAGTGCTGTTTGGAATTGACGTCCAGTTTTAACCAACGACTAAAAGTTTAGAGATGAAAAAATTGAAATATATAATATTGATGGCATTGGTTTTTCCCATTGTCTCTTGCGATGATTTCCTGGAGATCACGCCAAGGGATGTACTGGGTATAGATCAGGTCTTTGAAACAGAGAATGATTTTTTTGTAGCACTAAATGGTGCTTACAACAACATTCAAAACGAACGGTATTACGGAGGACATTTCTATATCATAGCCGATGCTTCTTCTGACAACGGAATTATTCCGGCAGATGCAGAGACCTCAAGAGTACCACAGTTCTACAATATGCAATTCAGCGCTCCTGTAAGTGCCATTGGCTTTTGGGATGAAGCTTATGAAACGCTAGCTAGAGTAAACAATGTTCTGGAGTTTCTGGAGGAAAAAAGCTTCAGCCAGGATGTGATGGACAGGATCAAGGGAGAGGCATTTTTCCTAAGAGCCCTAATTCATTTCGATCTTTCCCGGGTTTTTGCCCAGGATTATAATTTCACTACGGACCACAGCAATTTAGGTGTTCCAATTGTTAGGAAAACGGAGATTGCTCAACCCGCCAGGAATACAATTGGAGAGGTTTATGGTTTTGTTCTGGAAGAGCTCACAGAGGCTATTACCTTGTTGGAAGACAATGATCGGCCACAAGCACTGCCAGTTCAGTTTATTGCTAGCAGGGAAGCAGCACTAGGAGTGAGAGCAAGAGTATACTTGTATATGGGTGAAGATGCCCTCGCTAGAGATGATGCAAATGCAGTCATTGCAAGTGGTTTTGACCTTACAGACTATATTGTGAGGGATGATGCGGGTGCAGTGGACCTGAGTCAGATTGCCAATTGGTCAAGTAGAGCACCTACTTCTGAGTCTATTTTCGAAGTTGAGGTGGATGAACGGGACGATGAATACCCTGGGTTAGATGGACTAGCAGGGTATTACCAAAAAGATGCAGGATCTGCAGTTTTTGGTCCTAATCTGGATATAATAAACCTCTACGCTGCTGATGATGTCAGAAGAAACTGGTATCAACAGGATAATGGGATTTGGCATGTCAACAAATATCCTGGCCAAGGAGGATTGCCTTTGCAGTTTACTACTCCAATTGTCAGGCTCACTGAAATGTATCTAATCAAGGCAGAGACTTGTGCTCGACTCAATGACGAAGATGGGGCGCGTACAGCTATCAATTTGATACGTGGCAGGGCTAATCAGCCTGATATCAACTCTACCGGCAATCAATTACTGAATGATATTCTTGAGGAAAGGAGAAGAGAATTGGCATTTGAAGGTCATCGGTTTTTTGACTTAAAAAGACTGCAACAAGATATCGTTCGAAATGATTGCAGCCTTACCGTCAATTGTGTGGTACCCTATGGTGATAAGCTGATGGCTTATCCAATTCCGCAGGAAGAGATTGACGGCAATTCCAACATTGTTCAGGAAGGTTATTGATCACCTAAAACACTAAAAACCATGAAACTATCTTTATATACGCTCTTGACATGTGTACTGATTGGAACCAGTGGGTGCTTTGATGAATATAATGGCACACTTGATATCTCCAACCCCTGGGTCAGGTTTGAATTTGAGACAATCAATGTATCGGAGAATACAGAAGGTCCTATTACAATGAGTTTGCTGCTATCGGGAGTTGCTCCTACAGCGGATGTCACCATTCCATTCAGTATTTCAACCAATGATGACTTGACCGAAGGTGTTGATTATGCACAGCCTAATTCATCTTTTACCATACCTGCCGGGCAGAATATGGTGGTGGTCAACGTACTTGAAGGGATTACCAATGATGCAGTCCCAACTGGGAATAGGAGCCTGACGATTACATTACAGGATACGGACTCCTACATTGCAGGATTTCCCGGATCTATCCGAGACAATAATGCTGTTACTGTCACGATTTCCGAGGATGATTTCACCCGAATAGCTTATACCAGTTTTGAAGAACCGGAAGGACTCGATGTCGATTACGTCGATATTGGTGATGCTGGAACGAGTAGAGAATTAACGAATAATGTTGGACAGGCACCAGTGCAGTATACTAGTATTGGTGGGGAGCTTGGTTTCCGAACCTTTTACATCAGCACAGGAGGAGTGGGAGCAACAGATGGTGATGACCTGGGTGTCACCACCAAAACCAGTATCGTAGGTGACAGCCCTGAGGGTGGATACACAGACGGAGTACAAGGCTATTATGCTGATGACACTGATGGTATCATGCGTATTGAGTTTGATGAGGTAGATGTGTCGGCCTTGACTGTTTTGCAGTTTAAGATAAATTATCTCTTGAATGACTCAGGCTGGGAACCAGAGGATCTCATTAAGATTGATATCGAATCTGCTAGCGGAGCATCTCAAAATATCCTAACCCTGGATGGGGATGATATTGATGACAATGGACTAGACCCTGAGCCACATATCTGGCACAGGATTACCACAGATATTTCTGATTTGATATCAGCGGGTACGATCAAGCTAGTCATTCAGGTCGAAACGGATAGCGGTGCAGAGGAGGTTTATTTTGACAACATAGTTTTCGAGGGAATACTATAATCCCTTGATGATTAAAATAAGAATTTATGAGAAATCTAATAAATAACTTGTTTAGAGGCCTTATTAGCTTCACATATCTAGTGATGGGTGTGCTTTTGATAACCGCTTGCGTGGATGAGAGTTCGGTTGAGGTAGAAAAGCCTAACACGGCAGTTCTTGCTGTACTAGAACCCGAACTTGAAACTTTTGAAGACGAATCTTTAAATATTTCAGTGAATTTCGTAGAGCCGTCGAGTACAGAAGGAACTATTCAGGTAAGTTTTTCAGGTGATGCCGTATATGGTGACGACTTTACCACCGATCCCGCAGGAGATGTAAATGGTATTAGTATCCCGGTAGCTTCTGGTCTATCAGCGCTATCATTAAGTGTTATTCCGGTAAATCGATTAGGTTCCGTAGAGGAATCTAAAACATTAGCTCTGAGTTTTTCCGCGTTAGATGGCGTCAGTTTTGGCCCGAGGAACAACTCGTCAATAACCATTCTGAATCGTCCCGAAATAAGCACGAGCGGTACTATAAGCGATTTTGGAAATGTAACTGAGCTGGAATCATCTGCGAGTCAGAGCTTCAGCGTTGGTGGCCTAGGGTTGACTGGAGACATGGAGCTATCGGCGAGTGAGAATTACATGATTTCATTGGATGATTCTGATTTTGAAGGGTCTTTGACCATTCCCGCAGCTGATATCAACGGAGGAGACACCTTGGTCTATGTCAGGTTTACACCGGAATTTGATGCCATAGGCGCAGTTGCGGGTACAGTGGATATTGAAAGTGAAAATGCCGAGGACGTGACCCTCGCTTTATCAGCTACGGGCACAGAGCAGCCACCCACGATATTTATTGACCCTTCTACGCTTGATTTTGGTTCGGCGCCAAATGGTGGAGTTAGCGCTTCCCAATCTGCCTCGGCAACGGGATATAGATTGACCGAGGATATAGCTGTTTCGGTTACGGGGCCTTTTGAGATTTCTCTGGATGATAACACATACTCAGCGTCTATTGTCCTCCCGGCGGAAGTGATTAATGCATTGGAGGAAGTATCCTTTTTTACTCGATTTGCACCTAATTCAGGTGTAGATGGAGATAAAGTCGGAACAATCACCTTAAGTTCTGCAGGTGCCGCGGATCAGCAAATTGCACTATCAGGCGAGGAAGGATTATCTATTGTTGCCTTTACCAGCTTTGAGGAGCCGGCAGGGGTTGATGTGGATTATACTGACCTGGGAGATTCCACTGTTAGTCGAGTACTTGAAAACAATGACGGACAAGCCCCTGTACAATACGAAAGCATAGGTGGCGAGCTAGGATTCAAAACAATTTATGTGCCTACAGGTGGGCTTGGATCGACCGATGGTGACGATTTAGGAGTGACTACCAAAACCAGTATCGTAGGAGACAGCCCGGAAGGTGGGTACACCGATGGTGTACAAGGATACTATGCTGACGATACTGATGGTATTATCAAAGTAGTTTTTGATCCTGTTGATGTATCATCGTTGACCACTTTACGATTAGCAGTAGATTACTTGTTCAATGACACCAGCTGGGAAGATACTGACAATATCATGATCAGTGTTGAGACTGGTGATGGACTGGAGCAAACACTACTCAACTTAACAGGTGTCGATATTGAGGCAGGGGCACTAGATCCCGAACCACACGTTTGGCAAAAAATGGATGTAGATATTTCCAACTTAGTTGGAGGAACAATACGCCTTACGCTGCAGGTGGAAACTAATTCCGCTGCCGAGGAGGTCTACTTCGACAACATTAGATTCCTTGGAATCTAAACCGTAAATTCCCATTTAGATGAGAGAGAGTGAGTATTTTGCTCATCTCTCTCTTTTTATACCTCAAGAGTGAATGAAGAAAAGTATTGCCTCACTTTTATTAACGCTCCTCGTATTTCTGGGGAGTGCTCAAATTGTTGATCAGCAAAAGAATATCCTGCTTAAGGCATTGGCTAAGCAACTAGACAGTGCTCATCAAGTGCAGCAGGCTGAAATAACGGCATACTTAGGGACTGAGGCCGGTCGTCGGGAGAAGAATGCCAACATTTCCGCATTTAGTCCCACTGGAAGGCCTTTGTATACTATAGAACATAATTCCGGTGCTGCATTGTCTTCTAAGACGACAGAACTCCACCGCGGCGGACGTCTGGCATTAGATCTTTCTGGTGACGGCATGATTGTGGGCATATGGGAAATAGGTTCCCCGGATCCGGGACATATTGAGTTCGAGGGCAGAGTAATTGTGAAGGATCAGGCGGACGAGATCAGAGACCATGCTAGTCATGTGACAGGAACTGTTTTGGCTGCCGGAATAAATGTCGAAGCCAAGGGAATGGCCTATGAGGCAACGGGTCATCTATACTCAGCAAGCGGTTATCTTGGAGAAGCAGCCTTTGCTGCCTCTGAGGGGTTGTTAGTATCCAGTCACTCTTATGGTAAATCTGCCGGATGGCATGATGGAGAATGGCTAGGAGATCCGCAGATCAGCAGCGTGGAGGATTGGAAGTTTGGGATATACAATAGCGAAGCGGCGACACTGGATCAGATTGCGTATTTGGCACCACACTACTTACTGATCCGGTCCGCAGGCAATGAGCGCGGAGAGTCTGGGACGGGAGGATTTCCTTCAGACGGTCCGTTTGACAGTATGACTGGCGAGGCCATAGCAAAAAATATTTTAACCGTAGGAAATGCCAACCCATTGGCAGCTATCCCTGGAAGTGCGGCAGAACTTACACTTAGTGGTAGCAGTTCCTGGGGGCCTACCGACGATGGACGAGTCAAGCCGGACCTGGTAGCGGCAGGAGTGAGTATACTATCCACCTCCATAGATGCCAGCAATGCTTATGACCGCAAATCCGGCACCTCCATGTCTACGCCAGTAGTGGCTGGTAATTCTATATTGTTACAGCAGCTATATCATCAGTTATATGGACAATATACGTTGGCAGCCACATTGAAAGGTCTTTTGCTCCATACTGCATTAGATGGGGGGCAAGAGGGGCCAGATTACAGTTATGGGCATGGATTTCTAGATGCCAGCTTAGCGGCGAGGACCATTACTGAGGTCGGGGTTTCGGCCAGTATTGAAGAAACTGAATTGATGGAGGGAGAAACATATCTAACCACTTTTCAGGTTAGCGATCCCACTAAACCCCTGATAGTTTCCATCTCCTGGACTGATCCCAGCGGTACCCCAATAGATGATGCCGTTTTAGACCCATCGGATATCAAACTAGTAAATGATTTGAACCTGAGAGTAATTAGCCCTGAAGGAGGGGGTCATCTCCCCTGGATACTTGACCCAAGCGATCCTGGTAAAGCAGCAACCACTGGAGTTAATTTCAGGGATAACTATGAAAAAGTGGAGATTCAAACTCCTGAGGTAGGTACTTATACCATAGAGGTCAAGCATCAAGGTACTCTTACCACAGGCACTCAGACTCTTTCCGTTATTGCCTCCAACATGAGCAGACACGATGATCGAGCTACTTACTATTGGATAGGGGGTAGTGGTAGCTGGGACGACCCTCAGAACTGGTCAGATCAAAGTGCTGGAATAGGTATTGGAAGTGTACCCAATGCGATGGATAGGGTCGTTTTTGACCAGAATAGTTTTTCCAGTGCAAATACGATTTCCTTAGGCGGGGATGTCAATGCATACGCACTAGGTTGGTTTCCCGATACCGATGCCAAAATCAATTTTAGTGGACATACCTTAACGGTAAGTCAATCAGCAGTATTGAGCGCCTCGATTACTGCTGCCGCCGGTATTTTCAAATTAAACCCAGGAACAGGCAATGGGAGTTTGATCGTGGATGGAGCCAACCAATCGCTAGAAGTTGATTTGACGTCACCTGATCATACATTGATCCTTTCAGGAGATGAATTAGTTTTAGAGAAACTATCCCTTCAATCCGGGAGTCTGGTCGTACTCGATGATATTGACTCAGAAAAAATTCTGCTGTCCTCTGAGGTTTCTACGAATGCAAAGCTAGATAACCTAAACATCACGACTAGTCAATTGGAACTCGGAGATACCTCTCTAAACCGCTTTTCTATAGAAAACTCCTCGATAGTCTTTGTTCAAAATATTGGGAATTCAAGACTCATATCTGATGGATACTTTGACCTACCAGATGTCAGTATTGAATCTGGTCAACTTGAAGTGCTTCGGAGTGGATTCATTGCATCACTTCAGCTACAAGGAGGTTCTGGCCTTTTACTGGCCAATGAAGTGCAATTGGAGATCGAAAAAATGACCAACTCGTCAAGTGAAGCAGGCAGGACGACTATAGCTACAACTACTGGTAAAGCAGAAATTGTCAGTAATTCCAATTCAAAGTTTTGTCTGGACTTCTTTGATATTGAAAATGTAGATGTTTCAGGTAACAGCAAGTTTGTCTATGAGCGCAATAGTACTTTGACTAACGGTGATGGTTGGATTGGGGCACAGTGTCAAGAGGTACTTTTTGCCAATTTCGATTTTCTTTCACCTTGCGCTGGGAATACTACTTTCTTTGAAGATCTCAGCGATGGTACTCCCGATACTTGGTCCTGGGATTTTGGAGATGGTGGAACGTCCTCTGATCAAAACCCAAAGCACTCATATAGCACCATAGGAGATTTTGAGGTCACCTTAACAGTTGCGGAGGGAAATGAAACATCAAGTTTTAAGCAGGTGATTGAAGTGATTGATTCTGACATACAAAAACCAGTTGTTAGCTCTCAAGGAGGTCGACTGCTGACCAATTCACCTGGACAGACTTTTAGGTGGTTCTTTAATGGTGAACTCATTGCGGGAGAGACGAACAGATTGCTGGCTGGTACACCAAGTTTTGGTGCTTATGAGGTAGAAGTCTCCAATGGTCAGTGTATAGCGCTTTCAGATCCATATTTGGTTTTGGGTAACAAGGATAAGTTGAATGCCAACTTTAAAGTACTTGGAAACCCTGTCAGAGCCGGGACATTTCAGGTGTCATCTACCAAAGCCTATGACCAGTTATATTGGCAATTGGTAAGCATTGATGGAAGGATGCAAGTGGAGGTCAGGCAATCAGTATCCCCACAAAACCCATTGCTGATGTCAGTTCCACAGGGGATTACAGGTGTTTACATATTGATCGCCAGAAAACAGGACCAGGTTTTATGGCAGGAAAAGGTCATTATTAACCGTTGATCATTCAAACTTTTCTTAAATTCAACTATAGCTGACCTGTTTGTCTTGATGAATAAATACTTTTCATGCTATGGTTTGTGTATGCTGCTCATTTTTATATGGGTGGAAAACCTTTGTGCTCAGCAAGTTGAACCATTAGACTACTTTAAATGGCTCACCGGCAAGTGGGTTAGGTTAGATGTAGCATCAGGCAAGACAGCTTACGAAGAATGGGAAACGTTAGGTGACGGAAGCTTTAAAGGTCGGGGAGTCTCGATGAACAGAGCGGAAACCACTTTCGTTGAGGAACTTTCGATTATCAATAAAGATGGTAAACTTTACTATGTAGCCGAGGTGACCCACAATCCGGAACCTACCTATTTTGAGATTACTGAGATATCCGATCAAGGATTTACTTGTAAGAATCCAACTCACGACTTCCCTAAAAAAATTGTCTATCAAAAAGGAGTGCAGAACGAGCTTTTAGTAACTATTTCCGGAGGGGATCGGTCAGCCTACTTTCACTTTGTGAAACAGCCTTAGCCTTTAGAAATTAGCTTTTGGTGTCGGGCTTTGGCTCCGGGCGTCTCACGCAATCATAAAAATTTCTGAAGAGGATTATTTATTACCCTCCAAATCGTACTTTCTAATTTGAGTTGCAGAGGATGGATCAACGTTAAAATTGCCTTTTTTGTCATACGAACCCCATGGACTGTTAGCCAGAAAATAAAATTGATCCTCAATAATTATTCCTTGCGTAGGTTCATTGAGGTCTTTGCCACCTCTTGCTACCATTGTAATGGAAGTTACTTCACTGCCGTCTTCATTAAGTAGTAAATCCCAAACCCGTTTAGGAGTAGTACCATTCTGAATAGCTAACAACCTGTTCTTGTACCAGTACAATCCGTCTATTCCCTTTGGAGATATATCCTCGGGTAACGCTACTTTCTCGATATCTTTAGCGGTCATGTTGATTCGGAAGATACCAGTGATATAGTCTGAAACATATAAAAACGATTCATCCCGATCGAAAGCCAAACCCTGTAGATTGTAAATGTCCTCAGAGCAGTCCAGGAATTCAGTTAGTTCATTTTTCTTTCTATCGATTCGATAAATTTTGTTCGCCGTACCATCGGAAACAAAGACATCACCTTGTTTATTGACAATGAGGTCACCAAAGACATGGTCGCCTGGTTCCACCCAGGTTTGTAGGAGCTTTCCGGTTTTCAAGTCGTATTTGAGTATGCTGGACTTACCTTTATCATTATCTGCGTATGCTTCAAATTCTGGCAGAGCTGCAGTGCATGCCCAAAGGTGTTTTTCATTCGGGCTAATATCGAGCCCCATTACAGCCCATGCATTAGGCTGATTT
>JAHCMJ010000136.1 GCA_019192485.1 Cyclobacteriaceae bacterium HetDA_MAG_MS6
GTATTATTGTCACTTCCCTGGAAGAAAATACCATTTCCTCCATTTGAGGAGATAATGTTGTCATCGATGGTATTGGTTGATGAAGTAGTAGCAATGAAAATACCATTTCCACCATTTGGAATGGCGTTTTGACCTGTATGGTCCGTACCTATGCGGTTACCAGTGATAAAGTGTCCGCCGCTGGCATTAGTACCTATGCCGTCATTGGTATTACCTGAGATGACGTTAGCTTCATCAGGTCCTGTACCGCCCACGATTGCAGCTCCACTGCCAGTTCCGAGCGAAAGGCCACTCAAGTTGGCTCTGGGTGTCATATCCCAATCCACACCGATGTAGTTGTCCTGCACGATATTGGCTCCAAATCCCGAGTTGAGAATGATGGCAGCAGACGAATGCTCGACAAAAATATTTCCCTTGCCAGGTTCGCCCACAATAGCTCCAGGTCCAGTTAATGTCCAGATCCCGTGCGTAAACCCGCTTATTTTCAGACCGTAAACTTCAAGACCTCCTCCATTAGTTTGGAAAAGTGTACATCCACAGCCATTGTTTTTGATATGCGGCATCCTGTTTGCGCTGCGATCCCAGCCCGGTGTGGTAGAACCATCAATAATTAGATCAGAACTAATATCGGCAGGGTCGATACTCACGGAAATCGTATCCTGGGACCCATCGTTCGGAAGATCGAAAGAGATAGATCCCGAATAAGATGAATAACCTACCAAAGTGTCTAATGCTAAAGAGAAACTGTTATCTCCAGATGGTGCATTAGTATTGATTACATAATGCATGGTAATTGGAGAAGTACCATCAGCAGTGGTCAAGGTCGCCTGATGGATTTTTGTCAAATCAAAACTACCTCCTAATGACCAGGTTTCACTGGCTACACTAGCTTCGCCAAGATAGAATCGACCTTGATCGGCTGTCAGTGTGTCGCTATAGTAGATGTGTATCAAGTCCCCATCAGTTGCCCCTTTGGCAACACCCCTGATGGTGTCTGATTTCAAGTCTTGAATGACAGGAGGTATCTGATTGTTATTGCCATTAGTTACAAGTGTGATGCCTTCTACATTTCCATACATGCTATTGCCAATGACACGTACGTTCAAGGCAGTATTGTTAATCCTTACTGCTTCTCCAGCATTTCCTGCTATTAGATTCCCTTCATTTGTTAGACTTCCCCCGATGTTATTGTCGGAAGCCGCGTTAACAGATATTCCTCCTGCACCATTTGCTATGAAAAACGAAGAGTCTACACTGACACCAATAGCATTATTGAAAATGTCGTTACCTGTAGTTCCGACGTTCTCAATGTTAATGGCATAGCCGACATTTCCTGAGATCAGGTTGCCATCTCCAGGGTTCGTACCTCCTATTGTATTGTTTACCGATGATGCTCTGATCGTAATCCCAGATTGTCCATTTGGAATAGCAAATTGCCCTGTAATATCAGTTCCAATAAGGTTACGCCTGATGATATGACTACCCCCCTGGCTTATCCTGATGCCTTCATTGTTATTGCCTGAGATTACATTGTCTTCTAATGTGATCCCACTAGAATTGGTCATGTCTACGCCGTAGACGGTGTTGGCTGATGCCGCTATACCGTAAACATTCATCCCCACAATGTTGTTAGTAACATTTGCTGTTCCGCTAAAGGTGGAGAATGCTATTCCTGTAGTGTTATTAGCAATCACATTTTGATCAATGTTGACCGTGCCTGTGAACGTATTGAGGACGCGAATCCCCTGCGTCGCATTTGGTGATGCTGCATCTCCGGAACCACCTAGCCCTACAAAGTTGTTGATGACATTAATATTGTCACCGGTAGATACAAGGACAGCGGCTGTAGAGTTGATCCCTCCAAAATAGTTGGGTTGACCCTGACCTGTGCCTCCTACCGTTATATTGGTACCATTTACCTGAAGTCCGCGACTGTTCGTAATGTCGCTAAATCCATCCGCAGCGATCCCGAAGACATTGCCATAAATGTTTGCATTGCTACAATTGCTAAGTAGAAGGAGGTAGTCTCCTGTATCACCACCAGCAAATCTGTTGCCTTCTTGCAAAGTCGAGTCCCCACCTACCAGAAGCATATCGCTACCAGAGATTTCCACTACTCTGCTCGCACCAGGATGTGCAGTAAAACCGTCACCAGAGACACCGAATCTGTTACCTTGCAACGTCAGGTTGTCAGCATTGGATACGATTAGATCTCGAGAAGTGGAGTTATTAAAGACATTATTAGCAATGATGACGTTGTCGTATGCTTCACCATTCAAGTCGATGCCTCTACGGGCCGCATTAATTTTTAGACCATAAACCTCTACCGCTGCAGCTTGGATCAATAAGCCATCACCGTTCGTCACTCCACTTAAGTCGATCGTAGGTAGGTTGTCCGTTGTAATGTCCCAACCTGGCTGAGTCCTTGCATCGACCATCACGCCTTGTTGTGTTATGGCCGGAAGCAGCGAGGAAAGATAAATCGTATCGTTCGCATTAGGTAGGTTAAACGAGATCAGGATCTCACCGGGCAGTGCCGCGTTGGCATCGAGTATGGCTTGATGAAGTGATCCTGGACCTGTGTTACCTGTGTTAGTTACCACGAAGTTTTCAGTACTAAAGGCAGTAGAGGCTACCCAATTGGGTGAAAAATTTGCTCCCCCAGTACCGTCCCAGGTACCATCATTATTGTTGATACTGCGATCAACTAATGTACTTCCATTGTCTTGGTCGAAGCGGTAGTAAGCTACCAGACCGTTTTCGCCTCCGAACAGTGTATTGAAGCGATGGTCATCGATCTGTTCGGCAGTACGAGCATAGTCCCAAACTCTAATCTCATCCAATTGGCCTGTAAAGAAGCGTGTCGAAGGGTTGTTATTGTCTCGGCCAATGCGGATGACGTTAGACGAGGTCCCCACCGACAAGCCGGATGCTGCCTGGGCTGCTCCGGCTACGCCGTCCATGTAAAAGGTCACTGTCGCGCCATCATAAGCCACCGCGACGTGATGCCAATTACCGTCATTAATAGTGCCCAAATCAGAAGATATGGTTTCGAGTGAAATGCTATCAGATACATAAAGTCTCGGAATACCATCAGCAATATCCCCGGCAATGTTTCCTATGACGAAGGTGAAGCCTTCGTTGGGCGAACCCGTCTCTTCAAAATTGTTGATGATCTCTCCTAATCCATCAGTTGTATTGACCCAAGCCTCAAAAGTCAGGTTGTTTCCTAGGTCAAAATCCGTGGATGCTGGTATTTCGACAACATCATCGGTACCGTCAAAATCCAAAGCGAATCCAGGAGTCACGTAGAAGTCTACAAATGCCGACTCTCGGGAGGTGTATCCCCCATTTTCATAAGCTATCCTTGCATAATAGCGAGTGCCAGGAGTCAAGGAGGCTGCTATAGTAGTGAGCGAGTCATTGTGGCCTATAGTTGCTGTATTAAATGTGGCAAAAGATTGATCAGTCCCATAGTCGATTTGATAACCAGTGGCGTCCGAAACCTGTAGCCAATTGGCTTTGAAATCATTGGAAGTGACTTCTGACATCTGATAGATAAACGGACGATAGGCTTGAGAAAAGATCCAATCTGTATTGTCTCCCACAAAGCCTCCTGAAAGCGTCCCATTAATTCCTGATTTGAGATCGGGTAATGCCGCTCCTTCAGCAATATCAAAATCATAGTAAGCTAGCAAGGCTGGATTTGCAAAATCGTTATTGTATATCTCATCTCTGATCTCCTGCTGCGTCAGGTGGGTATTAAAAATTTTGATATCGTCCAGGCTACCATCAAACAATGCTCCGGTGTTTGTACCATCCACATAGCTACCGCCTATTCTATTGAATCCAGGTGTGACTGCAGTGTAAGGAATCAAGCCGGCTGCGTCAAGCTTACCATCGACATATAAAGAAACCTCCCCTGTCGACGCATTATGTGACACCGCCACATGATGCCATTCGCCATCATTGATATCAATATTACCTACTATTCGCTCCCAATTAGGGTTGGTATTGTAATGATAGTCCACATGGCCATCGGTGATGCCGAAAGTGACATAAACGGAGTTGGCAAAATCACCTATGATTGTGATGGCAGGGTTGCCGGCGTAGGGATCAAAATCGTCCGTAGAGAAAGTATTGATCCAGGCGCTGTACGTCAGCCCTCCTGCCAGGGCCGTGGTTGTCAAGGTTACAAACTCATCGGTGCCGTTAAATGTCAATGCATTGCCGGGGCCTTTGATATCAGCAATGGCCTCATTGGAGGCGAGTGAGGTATTTGTACCATCGAAAGTACTTACCCGGTAATAGTACAGGTCTCCATCATCAGGTATAGTGGCATCAGAAAAATCGCTTGAAGTAGGTGTCGCCACTTGCGTAAAGTTGGTATTATCGCCCTGAGATCGCTCCACAACGTAGCTTACCGCAGTAGGGACGTCGTCCCAATCCAGTTGAGGTTGTCCACTACCATTTACAACTGCTGCCAGATTTTGTGGGGTATCTGGCAACGCCGCTGCGGAAAATATCCATTGAGGAGTGTCGGAAAAGACACCATCTACTGTATTGACCGACCTATCGGTAAGCCTGATACCGGCGTTTTCATCAAAAGCATAGTAAGCCGCCAGCTTAGGCTCTGATCCTTGTAGTCTGATGTTTCGATCGGAAAAGTCCGTTTTCACAGAGTCTATCCACACTCTCAGTTCGTCGATGGCACCCGAAAAGTGACCCCCGTCAAATCCGGCTCTACCTATAAACACCTGGCCAGAGCCTCCGTACAAATTGCCGGTAGACCTCAGACCTACTGGCGCGCCATTGAGGTAGATACGCCTCTCATTGGCTACTCTGTCATAAGTAAACGCCCAGTGATTCCAATCCCCTAGAGTGCCAGCTTCAGTAATGTTCAAATCCAAATCATTACCCTGGAAGGCAAACGTGGCAAAGCTTCCGGTTTTAAAACCTATATGCAGGCTATTGTCCGTGCCGGCATCACCTTGACCAAAAACGACATCCAGTTCCGTTGATGTGGCCCTGTTGGCCCAAAATTCTACGGTAAAGTCACCCGACAGATCTATGTTATCAGTCGTGCTCACGAAATCATCCAAGTTATCAAACTGTAGAGCGTATCCTGGAAATAGGGTCGTTGTGCCAAACTCCGGATGAGACTGGGAGGCATCATCTCCTTTGACCGATTCGACGACGTAATAAAGCCCCATATCTTCGCCGATCACATGGTTGTAATTGGTGATATCTTGGCTGACGGAATCGAGTAAAGAGAAAGGACCATCAAAAGAAGATGAAGTCAAAATCCTGAAACCGTCCTCATCGGAGTTATCTGCCCAAGAAATACTAAGGGTATTGGAACTCACTGCGTCGACCAGCACTTCCGATGGTGACGTGAAGTCGGAGTTGACGAAAGAAGCGCTACTAACAATAAAGCCATCTTTTTCATTTACGCTACGATCAACAATGTAAGCCCCGCCGTTCTCGTCGAAGCTGTAGTAGGCAATCAATCCTGGTTGATTACCATCTTCCGGAACATATCTGTCAGAAAAATCTACCTTGGATAGACTCCAAATTTTCACTTCGTCTATTCGGCCAGCAAAAAAGCCGTCTACTCCTGCTAATCGATTTCGCGCACCTATTGTAATCTCGCCAGTATCCGAGCTGCTACTTACGCTTCCATTGGACCCATCCAAAATACCGTTAATATAGATCTGAACGGTTGTTCCTGACTTATTTGCAGCTACATGGGACCATTTATTTAATGGTAGGGTACCAGCACTGGTAGCCGCCTCGTAAGTACCATCATTTTCTCCGTAGATGACATTTCCCGAGGTATTGATGTAAAACTCTGCGCCGGTATTCACCGTTGTATTTCCCCTCCAATAGATCCATCTATCTTGCGACAAATCAGTTGGATAAACCCAAGCCTCAATCGCAAAATTGGATAAGACACCCTCTGATTCGGTGCTTACTACGTGGCTTCCATTAAACTCCAACGCCGTCCCTGGAAAATCTTCTGTGCTGCCAAAATCTATAACACCTGCGGACTCCATCGTACCGGTAAAGGCTTGCAAGCGGTAAAAATACTGGTCTCCCGGACTGACATCGTGCACGAAAGAACTATCATCAGCAAGCGTGTTAGTCAATACTGATAGATTCGACGAAAACACGTAATCATCCGCTATCTCAATTTTGTATCCTGACTCGTTGGTAGCATTATCCGTCCAATTCAATTGGATCTGTGTATCGTTTAGTTTGGTAATGTAAAAATTGGTTGGCGTCAGTGGTGTCGGGGCTCCTGCAAAGGCATTTGGGACTGGTTGTATAATAGTAGCTCCGTTTATGGTGCCATTATTAATGTTGACAGATCGATCATATACGGTCGAACCTGTTTCTTGGTCCATTTGATAGTAAGCGACCAGACCACTTTCAAGACCTGTTAGTTCCTTGTAGCGATTATCAGCAATTTGCTGAGGCGATCTGACGGTATTCCAGATCCGTACTTCGTCGATTGCACCATTGAGATATCTGGTCCCTCCAAGGTTAGCATCCACCCCGATAAAAATATCATTCCCTGCCAAAGCGATCGTCCTTGATAGCGGTGCATTTCCGGTGAAAGCTCCATCAATGTAAAAATCGGCTCCAGCACCATCAAAAGTGACGGCAACATGGTGCCAGGTGTCATCAGTGATGTTCGTTGATCCTGGATCATCTACGAAAACGACCGATCCTCCATCGTTGGCAAAAAAGCTCAGCAATCCATTGGAGCCGTTTGCCCCTATTTCCAATGAAAATCCGTCGTACTGAGGATTTTGATTGAAGTGACTGATGATCGCACCCTGATCTTCCGCTGAGGCGATCCGCACCCACGCTTCAAGTGTCAATGAGGTGCCAAAGTAAATTCTCGGATCGGGAGTGGTCACAAAGTCACTGGTCCCATTGAAGCTCAGTGCATTCCCTGGAGCTTCTCGGATAGAGCCTAACTTCACTGGAGTAAAGCCTGAGGTGTCGTTGTTATTAAGAATCCCCGCCACCCGATAATAAGAAGCCTGCGGACTGGAAAGTGCTGTCAATGAAAAAGACGTAGCATCGACACCGGCAGAATAATTTTCAACACTGATAGTGAATGCAGGATCAGATGCTCGCTGAACTAGATAGTCTGTCTCCCCGTCGATTTCGTCTGTCCAGATGAGGTCTATTTGAGTCGTGGAAACATCCACAGTGACAAAACCTGAAGGTGATATGGCTCCGGATCCGGAGTAAGCAGGTAATCCATTGATCGTACCGTCAAGGGTATTGCGAGTGCGGTCTATTACTGTGGCTCCTGATCTGTTTTCTTCAAAAGGATAATAGGTCACCAACCCAAGCTCGTTGCCTTGCAGACTTTGGAATCGATCACTAAAATCATTTTTGGCATAATTCCAGATTCGTACCTCATCTATACTTCCGTGCAAGTGGTTCACAAAAGTAGGCGAGGCGTTTTCCTGGACTCCGATTTTCAGGCTTTGGCCATCACCTATGTAGTCTGGATCGGTGGTGGTAGCGAAGAACCCGACCTGTACACCATTGACGTAGATGCGGATACCCAATCCGTCGTAGGTGGATGCCACATGATACCATTCGTTGGTAGCCAAGGTGTAGGGTACGCTAAGCTGCTGAAATGTATTACCGGCATCTACATGTAGGGCTTCCAGCGTTTTGGCACCTCCTGAATCCCGATAGCTCAACAAGAATCCACTACGGTCCCATCCGTTATCCGGCGTTCCTTTCGAAAGGATAGTATAGTCCCCCAATACCGGCTGAGACTGTACCTTGACCCAAGCCTCTATCGTATAGTTTGAAACTTCCAATACGGCATCGGCATCGGCTGCCTCAATGTAGCCTGTCGCACCGTCAAAAGTCATTGCCGAACCAGGGTGATCATGGGTATCTCCAAACTCAAAGGCACTGGTATTGCTCACAGCACCTGCATATGCTTAGACCTGGTAATAATATGAGGTGTCGGAAGTAACGTTGTCAATGTAGAAGGTATCAGAAGGTACATCCGCGATCTCTAAGAAAGGTCCAGTCTGCAGATCGGACCGTAGTATTCTAAATCCTTGTGCATTATTGGAGCGGTCATTCCAGTTGATCTGAAGCTGACCGGGGTTGACTTCGAAAACATAAAGACTATCTGGCGCGACTGGGGCAGCGGCACCGGATAAGACCCAACTCGCATCGGCCGCCAAAGTACCATTGTAGGTATTGATAGATCGGTCAAATGCCGTGATACCCGCGCCAGCATCAAAACTATAATAACTGATCAAAGCAAATTCATTTCCTTGCAGGCTCGAATACCGATCAGAAAAATCCGTCTTAGTCCTCCCCCATACGCGAACATCGTCCATGATACCATTAAAGTATTCTGTGGTAAAGGGTGGATCATTGGGTGAACCAATGGCTCCGGTGACCCCCGTAATAGCACCATCATATCCACCGGCAATTTGTCCTATATAAGATCCATCAACGTATACGTCTGTGTTCGCATCCCTAACTACACAAGCCACATGATACCATCTAGATATATCCCATGTAAAAGGGATAGTATTGAAACCATCGCTGGTGCTAAAGACACCTATGGTTCCGCCTCCAGGATTCAGGTGTAAACTGAATCGGGCATTCCCGACAGCGTCCCTGTAACCAAAATAAGCTTGATTTGCAGAAACAAGTGCATTGATATTCAACCACGTCTCCACCGTTACTACGGTTGCGGTGTCTATATCAGCATTGGCAGGCAGAGACACCTGATCATTTGTCCCATCGAATTCCAAGGCGTAGCCTGGGAATGATACAGTGGACCCAAATTCAATAGCACTGGTATCAGCTGAAGCTCCAGCGTAAGCTACAACACGATAGTAGAAAGACGAATCCTGCCCTACATTGTCGAAATATGTTGCACTTCCGGTGGGAAGATCTGCTACCTCGACAAAGGGACCTACCTCTGTTTCAGCTCTCAAGACTTTAAAGCCTTCCTCATTGTTGGACTGATCCGTCCAATTGACCTGGAGCTGACCCGAGCCTGTTTCAAAAATGTAGAGGCTATCAGGGGCAGCGGGTGCGGCTGCATTGGATGATACATAAACCGGACCATTGACAAGTGCGCCGTTGTTGGTATTAATACTGCGATCGTATGCTACGGAACTTGAAGCATCCTCATCAAAAGTGAAGTAGCCTTGCAAGCCTGTTTCATTGCCTTGGAGTGGGAGATTGCGATTCGAGAAATCAGAAATCACCATGTTCCATATTTGCACTTCATCAATCAGTCCATCAAAATAAAATGCATTTGCTGTTCCGAGCTGATTGTTCGCTCCGATCCAAACAGCTTGCGTAGGGTCCTCACCTCCAAAAGGATTAGTTAAGCTTCCCGTTTGCCCAGATTGCACGCCATCAATATAAAATGTCACAGTGGAATTAGCTTCGACATCACGTGTTACTGCTACATGGACCCACTTACCAGAGGGGACGCTATCGGAGGATACCGCCGAAGTATTAAGTCCTGATCCGTGCTCCCATAATAAGCGCAAGGTACCGTCGGTTAATATGGCAAATTGGTAATGTATGTTATCGGCTGAGGTTTCATCCTCTACAGCTCTGCTAATGATGTTTTGGACATCCCCAGTAGTATTTCCTTCTCGATACACCCATGCGGTGAGGGTCAGATCACCTGTGTTTTCCAATTCCGTGGGGTTTCCGGCATCCATATAGCTACTACTACCATCAAAAAGTAAAGAACGCCCGGGGAAGGCCTCGGTGGTAGCAAATTCTACAGGGCTACCGGGGCTAGTTCCCAATGCATTCTTTGCAGAAACCCGATAAAAATATTGCTGGTCAGCACCGGCATTGAAGGTATAGGAAGTCATGCCTGCCGAGACGCTATCAATCAACGTTACACCAGCATCAAAATTGAAGTTATCTGCCCGCTCGATAATGTATTTTGTTTCTCCCAATACATCTGACCAATTAAGTGTGATTTCGGTATCAGAACTGCGGTAAGCAATCAAGTCTGAAGGAGCGGCCGGGATGACATTGCTTTGCAAAGCAGCAGAAGGCACCCAGTTGGAAGTAGAGCCTGATTTATCAAAGCCGATGAGTGTCCCGTCATAGCCATTTCCACTTAGATCAAATACCTCTGGAGGGAAGAGACCGGTATTGTCAGCATTGGCTTCACCTTCATCCATCCGATAGTAGGCCAGCAAGCCATTCTCTTGTCCCGTGAGCGTTGAGAATTGACCAGCCTGAAGTTCTGATTCGGTCAGTGTCCGGTTCCAAACCCTTAATTCGTCTATAGCTCCTTTCATAAACTCACCTCCAGGTGCTCCAGGATCACCTCCAATATGAACATTTCCACCTGCCGATATAAATGGACCACTTTTCGCTACGGAGCCGTCCTCTATGCCATTAACAAAAACCCTAATAGTCGTTCCATCCCATGTTCCCGCAACGTGGGTCCAGGTACCAATTGGGATATCGGTTGCTCCGGTGGCCTGTGAAAAGTTGGTGCTATTCCTTGTATAAAAAGCTATTTTGTTGAAGTCTATTCTAAACAAAAATTGCAAATCACTGCCGTAGTTACCAATGATCGTTTCGAAGGATTGACCTCCCGCAGGATTGACCCAAGCTTCAACTGTGATGTTTGACGTTCCCACAAAAGCATCCCGAAGGCCAGTGCTCAGATCCACGTAATCATCAGTGGAGGTATCAAAGTCCAAAGCATTTCCGGCTCCTCTAAAAAAGTCCTGGAAATTAGAATAGCCGCTCTGGAAATCTCCGTCTTTGATGTAAATCCTCGAAAAATACCTGGTGCCGATATCCAGAGCAGCCAGCTGAAATGAAATACTGTCACTACTATTCCCAATCAACTGACCCGAAAAAACTGATGCCCCGCTAAAATCTGATGCGGTATTTACGTCGAGAAGCATATCGCCATTGCCGTGATAGGTTGGCTTCCAATTGGCATAGAAACCACTTTCGCCTGCATCAGAGATCAGATATTGCGTGGCTGTCTGGGCAAATGAGGTGGTCCACTCGCTGCCCGCCATATTGGTTAAAGAACCTACCAATCGATTTTCAGAAAGATCAGGTACCGTGAGACCACTCATCTCGTCAAACCTCATATACAGCGCCAGCCCTGACTCATTACCTGCCAACGTCCTAAATCGAGTAGGCTGGATTTGAGAGCCAAACCTTTCAACGCTCCAAAGTCTGACCTCGTCAATCTCACCATTAAAAGAACGATTCAAGGGATCAAAATTGTCCGTACCAATGATAACAGGGGCAATGTTGGTTGACCCCCAGGTAAAAGGCTCGGAGTGAACAAACTGACCATCTTTGTAAAAGAGCGTGTTTGATCCCGATTGCACAATAGCAATGTGAGTCCACTCATAAAGTTCGATCTCGACCGGCGAGTTGAAAAAGGAAGAGCCATTCCAAACACCAATTTGTCCAGCAAAGCCAGACCCTCCCTCATTTAGATAAATTCGATATTGAGCACTGGGATCCTGACCTGCCTCAGTCTTGTCAATGATAGATTGTGTACTCGTGCCGGTAGAGTCATTCCAATACACCCAAAACTCAATGGTGGAGTTGCCTGATAGATTAAGCGGACCGTTAAATGGATCCGGGTCAGCGATACTTACATAATCATCCGCTCCGTCGAAAGCTAGCGCATTTCCCGCTCCCAGGTAAAAGGATTTAATATCTGAGTAATTGAGCAAACCCCCGTTGACCATGCCCTGCATCCGGTAGTAAATCTCCGATCCATCCACTGCGGATAGGTCTTCGTTGACAAAAAACGAAGAGTCGGCAGGGTTGCTCACGTTAATCGAGGACGCAAAAGGTGAGCTCATATCGGCGTCAT
>JAHCMJ010000137.1 GCA_019192485.1 Cyclobacteriaceae bacterium HetDA_MAG_MS6
AAACTGATCGCTTATGAAAATGGATGTCTCCAGGCCATTTTCGGCCGCAATTTTCTTAGTCTCCACGAAAGATCCGCCAGACCCAGGGCTCACGTCTCCAGGTCTCAATCTATAAAAGATATTGTTGACGCCAAACTCAAAGCTATGTTCACTTTGACTAAAAAAGGTACCTCTCAGATTCAACTCATGATGATTGATCCTTGATTGGAGTGTAAAGGCATTTTCCGGCACCTCATCATAGTCCAAGCCAAATCCATAGCCACTATAATGGTAAGCCACATCGAAGTTTAGCCGATCACTTTTTGCATGTTTCCAGCTCAACCCCAATACCTGATTATGATATGTATACACCGTATCTGTAGCCAGGTCGAATTTGTCTCTACTCAGGTATCCACTGAGTGTAAGTGAGTTTTTGGCATCTACCTGGTACTTAAGCACCAGATTGGCATCTCCAAAGTCTGCTGAACTGTTTTGGTAGCTGGCATTGGGGACCTGCCTCAGCAGCCAGTTGGAATAGCTACTACGTACCCCTGCAAGAATTGAGAGCTTCTCCTTGACGATAGGCCCCTGATACAAAATCTTACCTGTGAGAGGTCCTATAGCACCTTCGACGCTGCCTTCTGACATATCTCCCTCCTCAGTTTGTACCTCCAGCACCGAGGATATTCTTCCGCCGTATTTTGCAGGTATTCCTGACTTCATCAATTCAACGTCTTGCACCAAATCCCCATTAAACGCAGAGAAAAACCCAAATAGGTGTGAGGGATTGTATACTGTGCCTCCGTTGAGCAGCACTAAGTTTTGGCCAACCGTACCTCCACGTACATTGAATCCGGTCGCGGCCTCGCCTACCGTTTCCACTCCTGGTAAGGTCAAAATTGATTTTACTACATCCACCTCGCCGAAGACTGCGGGTAGATTCTTGATGGTCTGGATATCCAATGTGGCCGTGCCCGTCTGCACACCTCTTATATTTTGGTCACGATCAGCTTCTATGACGATTTCATTTAGTGCGGTAACATGCTCTTTTAGACTAAGGTCCAAAGTACCGGGTCCGTAGATCACCACTTTTCTACTGGTACTTTGCATTCCAAAACTTTTCAAAAAGACTTCCTGATTGCCGACTGGTAGAAGCAACTCAAACCTACCATCTGCATCGGTAATGGTAGAGATCGCAGGACTCTCTAAGTACACGTAAGCACCTATTACAGGTTCTAGGGTCTCCTGATTTGAGACTATACCTGATACTTTTACGTTTTCACGCAAGTACCGACCATTGGCTTTCCCTACCTCGATTACTTTTGGCGCATTGTCATCAGAATCGCCCAAAATGAGGTTTTTTTCCACTTCAATAGCAACTACATCGATCCCTCCTCCGGTATTATCATCTGATTCAAAAAACGAGTCTGACAAATCAGGATAAAGCGTAAAAACACGAGTCAGTAAGACATCTCCATTGTCGAAAAAGTATGACTTGATATTCGTACCTTTTAGCAAAAGATCGAGTGCTTCCCTTAGACTCAATGCCTCCAGATCTCCTTTGAAAGCTAGCGTATCAACCCATTGCCGCTGATAATATATTTTCACTCCATGATCACTAGCGACTAATGATAGTAGATCAGCTACAGAGGTATCTTCTTGCATACTTGAATCTTCACTACCTTGGGCAAATACCTCGGCCGCGAACAAAACCACCAACAGCAATACGTAAACGAATCTATTCATGGCCTGACAATTGACGATATCTATTGTTGATTTTTGAAATAGCCTGGTAAGCATCATACCGCCAGTTGAGACGGCTTGCATTCCAAAAAGATTTCAAGGATTGGTGATGATCTGGATAAGCCTTGATCAGATTACCTTTTCCAGTGATTCGCTTGAAGCTATCACCTGTCCAATACCAGGCCTTGATCCGAGGTTGAAATTCATACATATAGGGCTTATTCTCAGCCTTCTTTTTCTCTTTGCCCGGTCTTGCTATGATTAGCGGGGCTTCTGAATTAATAATCTCATAAAAACCCTCTTTGAGGTCATCGGTGCTATCTCGCAAATACCGAAAAGTCCGATCTTCTATGCTAAAAGCGGATATTCTGCGGGTATCCAACACTACAGGCACCTCTCCTTGATCTTCTGAAATCTGGGATATCACCACTAGATCGTTGACCACGTCATACTTCAACAAGACATCTTCGAATCTGAAAGACTCATATTTTACCGTACCAGTGGCAAAATACGGGTGCAAAAACGGATGCCCTCCTGTGCTGGGATAAGAAAACTCATAGGCAGTCCCCTTGTATATACTAGCATTCTCCAAGGCATCTTGATAGTATTCTGCAATGGTCTGGCTGTAAACTGCCCCACTGGTCAGAAGAGAAAAGACGAATAGTAAATTATTTTTCAAGACTAAAAAATCTCATGCAGCAACTGTAGGTAGTAGAGTATCCCTATAGATTATTCTCATCAATCCTTACCGTTTTTTATTGTAAATCCTCTAGTCTGAAAGTCATCTTACTCACATCAACAGAGCTTGATCCTACAAAGACATGAAAAATCCCTCCGTCAGTTTTGTAATTCATCTTATCATCCCAGTACTTCAAGTCATCAACGGAAATATGAAACACAACCTTTTGCCGCTTTCCTTTCTCTAAACACACTCGATCAAAAGCCTTAAGTGCCTTTACCGGCCTGGATACTGATGCCACGGGATCTTGAATATAGAGCTGTACTACTTCACAGCCCGAGTAGTCACCGGCGTTAGTTGTGTCTACTGATACGAGCAGCGTGTCCGCTTTGGAAATGACAGAATCCGATAGCTGCATCTTGGAATAGGTAAAATTTGTGTAGCTCAAGCCATAGCCAAATGGATATAGAGGTTCGTTGGGAACATCAGACCACTTAGACACACCCCACCTCTTATCATCGGGACCTGACCTAGGTCTTCCCGTATTGAGTTGGCTATGATAAATAGGAATCTGACCCACATCATTCGGAAAAGTAATGGGCAATTTCCCGGATGGGTTATAATCACCAAAAACCACATCCATGACCGCATCTCCGGCGGTCGTTCCAGGCTCCCAACACTCGAGGACGGCCGGTACCTTTCTCTTGAGATCATGAAATATAAGCGGACGTCCGTTGAAGAGCAAAGCGATTACAGGTTTACCAGTCTTAGAAATGGCCTCAACCAAATCCTCCTGATTGCCAGGCAATGAAAGGTTGGTCTTACTGGCGCCTTCTCCAGTACTATAGCCGTTTTCACCAATAGCCAATATGACAATATCTGCTTTGCGAGCTATTGCACTCGCTTGATTAGTCAACTCAGTCGGACATTTTCCAAATGCCTCGCAACCTTGAGCCAAATACACATTTTCCTTACCCACACGTTTTACAAGTCCCTCATATATCGTAACTACGTCGTTCATGTCTCCGGCCGCTTTCCAATTGCCCATCAAGTCTCGGTATTGTCTACTATGGGCTAATGGTCCTATCAAAGCTATCTTCCGGCTTTGGTTGTCCAATGGCAGAAGCTTTTGTTCATTTTTTAAGAGTACGAGGGATTTTCTAGCCAGGTCACGAGCTGCCTCCAGAAATGCAGGTTGCATCAATGTCTTGGTCATCCTAGCTGAATCTAAATACCTAAAGGGGTCTTCGAAAAGACCTAATTCATACTTGTACTTCAGTACTCGTCTGACGGCGTCATCAACAAGTTTTGGGTCAACGGCACCTGAGCTAACCAGTTGCTCCAGATGATCTATATACACTTGACTCCAAAGATCTGTATCAGATCCTGCTTGGATGCATTTCAAAGCGGCTTCTCGACGATCAGCAGCGACGCCATGTGGTATGAGCTCATAAAAGGAGTTGGCATCAGATACGGTAAATCCAGCAAATCCCCATTCTCCTTTTAAAATATCTCGAAGCAAAAATGAATTTGCACTTGCGGGGATACTATTAAGTGTATTGAATCCATTCATCACCGTTGCTACACCCTCTTCTACGGCTTCCTGAAATGGCGGTAGATAAACCTCTCGTAATGTGCGCTGTGATACTTCCACGGTATTGTAATCTCTTCCTCCTTCAGGCGCTCCATACGCAACGAAATGTTTAGCACATGCTAATACTGTGTTTTCAGCACCAAGATCATCACCCTGAAAGCCTCTTACTCTTGCTTTTGCAATTTCTCCAGCTAAAAAAGGGTCCTCTCCAGGCCCTTCCATCACCCTGCCCCACCTAGGGTCGCGTGTTACATCCAGCATAGGTGCAAAAGTCCAGTTAAGTCCGGCAGATGCCATCTCTGTAGCCGCAATGCGCTCAGACAGCTCGATGGCTTCCATATCCCAACTTGCTGCCTGCCCTATGGGTACGGGAAATATAGTTTTGTATCCATGTACTACATCCGCAGCGTAAAAGAGAGGAATCCCTAATCGACTTTCTTCCGTAGCTATCTTCTGCCACCTGATCAGATTATCCATGGTGGTAAATGGGGTCAGGGCACCTACCTCTCCATCAGCAATGGCCTTGTTTAAATCAACATTTTGCTCATATATATCAGTAGAGTAGTTACCCTTAAGGTGATTAAGTTGTCCCAGTTTTTCTTTTAGCGTCATCAAAGCAAGTAAACTATCCACCTTTTGATGTACATGGTCACTCTTACCGTGGGGCATTTGCCTCTGGCAAGAGGTGAAAATCATAGAAGCCCAAGTCAACAATAAGAACAAACGAGTCATAATAAAATAGGATCAAATAAGAAAAGACTGCAAAAAGCAGTCTTTCGGAGTCAGTACGTGAAAACTAAAACTAGTATAAAGAAGTATTACTTATGTAAATGTAGAGTAGCAGTTGGAAGAAACCTCATCCATTGCGGGGGTAGAAATGTCATTCTAATTCATCATAAATCTATTTGATTAAATTTAGAGGTCTCATCAGTCTTAAAAAACATGATGTAAGTCAGTATTTGACAATGATGAGGTTTACTGTTATGATCTCTCATTTTATAAGATTAAGTCCTTAAAATAACATGGCAAAAAAACTTTTTTACCTATTCTTTGCCCTCTTACTCTTTTCATGCCATTACAAACAAGATGGGTATCAGGGGTTTCGAATCCTGTCTTCAGAAAGTACCGGTATCGACTTCAACAATGAGATCATAGAAACCGACTCGCTCAACCCATTTGACTACATTTATATTTATAATGGTTCGGGTGTTGGTGTTTTGGATGTCAACAACGACGACCTGCCGGATCTTTTTTTTGCTGGAAATGTAGAGTCTTCCAAGCTATACCTGAATCAAGGTCAATTTCAGTTTCAAGATATCTCATCTACTGCAGGTGTCAATACTAAAAAATGGTGCACGGGTGTATCCATTGTAGATGTAAACGCTGATGGCTGGCATGACATCTACGTATGTGTTGCTGACAGGCATTTCACTGAAAATGGCAGTAACCTGCTTTTTATCAATAATCAGGACAACACATTTACTGAAAGCGCTGCTGAATATGGATTAGATGATATCGGTTATAGTACACAGGCCGCATTTTTCGATTATGATCTTGATGGGGATTTAGATGCTTATCTACTGACAAATGGCATAGAAAAACACAATCATAATGACCTAAGGCCCAGGAAATTGAAAAGCGAGGGTATCAGTACGGACCGGTTATACCAAAATAACGGAGACTTGACCTTTTCGAACGTGTCTGGAGAAGCGGGAATAACTATTGAAGGCTATGGCTTGGGCATTGGAATCATAGATGTCAATGAAGATGGATGGCCAGATATCTACTGTGCCAATGACTTTATCACGAATGACTTGCTGTGGATCAATAATGGCGACGGCACATTTACCGACCAGCTTGATCAGTATTTTACACAAATATCACACAATGGTATGGGGATGGACATTGCGGATTTCAACAATGATGGCTTTCGGGATATTGTTGAAATGGATATGCTTCCTGAGACCAACGAACACCACAAGAGCATGACTCCGGCTATGAACTATAATCGACAGCTGTTAAGAGAGCGAATGGACTATGCGCCACAGTTTGTGAGAAACACACTACAAATGAATCAAGGCAAGTTTGGGTTTTCAGAGGTTGGTAGGTTATCCGGAATTCATAAGACAGATTGGAGTTGGGCTCCACTTCTGATGGATTTTGACAACGACGGTCACAAAGATCTATTTATTTCTAACGGTTATGGAAAAGATGTCACGGACCTTGACTACGTAGTCTACTCAAAGTCCAATTCTTTCAACCCTTTTGGAACCAAAGAGACACGCCGTCAGCAAGCGTATGACGATATGCACAAGCTTCCTCCTATTGACGTATCCAACTATTTTTATCTGAATGGCGGGAAGATGAAGTTTGCTGACAAGACCAGTGACTGGAATATACAAGTGCCTAGTATCTCGAATGGCGCAGCGTACGCAGACCTAGATCTCGACGGTGACCTGGATATTGTAACCAACAATATTAACGACCCAGCACTTGTATATGAAAACCTAGGATATCCATCTGATGGTGGCGAGCACTTCATTCGAATCAAACTGATTGGACCATCAAAAAACAGTGATGGCATTGGAGCTCAAGTCGCTATAAAACACGGGGAGCTGTCACAATATCGGTCTCAATATCCCGTTCGAGGCTACAAATCGTCAGTAGAGCATATCCTCCACTTTGGATTGGGTGCTGCAACCACAGTTGATGAGTTAAAAGTGACATGGCCAGATGGGAGTGAACAAAAAATGACCAACCTGACCGCAGATTCACTTTATCTCATTGAGTATCAATACGCCATTCAAATGCAAGAACCTGAGGAAGTAGCCTCGAACTTGTTCGTAGATGTTTCAAGCCAATATCTGCAAATGAAACATAAGGAAAATGAGTTCATTGACTTTGAAAATCAGCCTTTACTGCTCAAAATGCTCTCAAGAGAGGGCCCTGCATTGGCCGTTGGGGATGTAAACGGAGATGGCCTGGAAGATCTGGTAATGGGCAGCTCATATCATGACACCACTACTGTATATCTCCAGGGCGCCGATGGCAAATACCTTCAAAAAATCGCCATTGAAGACACATGGAGTTACGAAGATGGAGGAATACTGCTATTTGATGTGGACAATGATAATGATCTTGATCTTTTCGCTGGTAGTGGAGGCAATCAATACTACATGAAGCAAAAAAGTGAAGTTTACCAAGATCGACTCTATTTGAATGATGGAAATGGCCAATTCCAATTGATAGAAGAAGCAATCCCAGCTCTTTACAACAACTCCTCTACAGTCAATGCGGCAGACTTTGATAAAGATGGCGATCTAGATCTGTTTATAGGAGCTAGGCTCAATCCATTGCGTTATCCTGAGTCGGGTAAAAGCGTTCTACTGGAAAACAATAATGGATCATTCAAGGACATTACTCCTGCAGATTGGTCAGAATTAGGGCTGGTCACGTCAGCGATATGGACGGATTTCGACAATGACACCTGGGTTGATTTGATTGTGGTTGGCGAATGGATGGAGATCACCTTTTTGAAAAATACGGAAGGTCAATTTTCCGATATCACACCTTCAACGGGTATCGCCGGTAGCTTTGGCTTTTGGAATAGCATCGCCGCCGGGGATATGGATCTCGATGGTGATATTGACTATGTCGTAGGCAATCATGGGCTCAACTCAGAGTTAAAGGCCTCCAATGAGGAACCTGTGAGTTTTGTGGCGAAAGACTTTGACAATAATGGCTCTGTCGACCCGGTTATTGGCTATTATATTCAAAACGAAAATTACCCACTAGCTACTCGGGATGCATTAATCGCTCAAATGAATTTTATGCGAAAGCGTTTTCCTAGATATCATATATACGCGCAAGCCACCTTTGACGATATCTTCACCCAAAAAGAACTGAAGGGTGCTATGCATGGCAAGGTGACTACACTGGAGTCTAGCTACATCGAAAACCTGGGTCAAGGGAAATTTGCAATTCGCCCTTTGCCAGTTGAGGCACAAATCGCACCTACTCAAGGGCTCCTTGTAGATGATTTCAATAATGATTCATACCTAGACATTATGTTTACTGGAAACCGTCGAGATAGCGAGCTGATCAGCGGATACCTCGATGGCTCTCTGGGAGGATTATTATTCGGGGATGGACAGGGTAATTTTGCATCGGTAGACTACAGGAAGACTGGTTTTGTGACCCCGGAAGACACCAGAGGTATTGCGAAACTTTTGAATGGTGACAGGTATCATTATCTGGTATCCTGTAACAACAAAGGCGTCAGGGCATTCGAGCAAAAAACATCTGGTCAAGTAGCGCGATTTAAGAAAGATGAATACTTTGCCCTTGTTCATTACATTTCCGGTAAAACTGTCCGAATTGAAAACTACATCGGATCAGGTTATCTCAGCCAGTCGACTGCCACAGCAGCCCTATCAACAGATGTGGAAAAGGTTGAATTCATCAATTACAGTGGAGCAACAAGGATGGTAAGAAATGAATATGCTCCATAGCTTATGCTCAGCTACTGTGACATAATCTATTCTCTTTAATACAGGTAACCGTACAAATCTGATTAATATGCGAACTAATTGGGATGATAAAAAACTACCTTTCTCTTAGAAATGGTTTCTTCTAAGCTCTCCTCCGGACTGGCAATCGCCGAAATCCAGAACTTACCCTCTTCCTTAGGCAACTTTAGCATTAGTTCATAGGTTTGCTGGCCTAAACCCGGCAAGTCAAACTTTGTAGAGGCCTCATTAACCAATACTCCAGCGCTATTTGTAATGACGACCTTCAGTTTCCCTTTATGGTCCAGATATTCGTCATTGATCATCATTACACGAAAATGATGCGAATCACTTATCTGCATGGAATCTCTGCTAAAATTAAGGAATACGCCTAGTGGCTTAAAAGCCTCACTTAGGTAATCAGCGTAGGCTGGGTGTAATTGTGTCTCCTCTATGTTTTGGAATAGATCACCAGTCAAAGTACGGCCTGAACCATTACCCAGAAGTGCAAAATGCAATACCCCGGCATAGTTGCGATGTGCCCTAAAATATTCTGTTTCTAATGCCAATGTATATGCTGCCAACTCTATTCTTTCCTGGTTATCTATACCTGAGGCCATTTTATCATATGTAGCCGACGTGAGGATAGCGGGCGCGCCATCCCGATTCAACCACAACCATCCATATTCATTGAGGACGCAGGCGTGCGCACTTGGGTGAGGCGCATTGGTGCTGGTCTCAGCTGTTGTATTTTCATAGCTGGCAAAGCTCCATCCATCTGATCCGATCTTTTTGTAATGGTGGTCTTCAATAGGATCGTCAGGCCCTACAGGTAGGTTATATCCTGCATCCCACGCTCTATTCGACAAATCTACCGAACGTACTTCATCAATTATTCCTCTCAAAGGCTTGCCGTGGTTCTCGTTGCAGATATCCCACCAACCTACGGAGGGGTGATTCCAACTATCCCGCATCCAGTCTTTTACCTGTCCGGCGATGATATCCGTATCCCAAAATTCCCGATAAGGCCAAATAAAAAATTCATTTTGAATAATCAGTCCCTCCTCGTCGGCAATATCAAACCAGAAGTCCGGCACTGGGCCTATGCTAAAGCGAAAACTATTCCAGTTCATCGCATCAGGGACATCGCCAAGTAACCTCCTTACCCAATCTCGATCCCACGGATATGCCTTACTTGCCGGGTCATCGAAAAACCGATGCAAAGTAATGTTAGAACCCCTTAGATAATAAATCTGATTATTGAGGTAAGCTTTTTTCGTCTTGGAGTCAAAATGGAATTTTCGCATACCAAAGCGAGTCTTGACTTCATCGCCCTTGGTGCTCACCGTGAGTTCATACAGAAATGGGTCTTCTGGCGACCATAAGTGCATGTCAGGTATTCCCAGCTCCTTTCGTATAGTTTTTTTATTGTCTCCTGCCCAAGTTACCGGCTCAGAATCTGAAATAATTACTTCTCGACTTCCTCGTTCCCTTATCTCATAATTCACCTCGACCTGGCCTCTTTTAGCATCCGGAACTATTATTGTCTCTACTGTGATTTTCAGCTTGTCAATATCAGGAGCTACTTGGATCGTTTCAATATAGGGTCCATCGCAAAGAATAAGCGACACATCGTCATATATCCCCGGAGTCCACTTTACTTTTTCCCAATCCGTACCAAAGGGGACTTCGGGGGGCAGGACTAGGGGATGAGCTCCCACTCTTATTAGAATTTCGTTTTCCTTTTTGAAATCTATAAAATCAGAAATATCGAAATAAGATGACGAGAAACTGCTTAGGTATTCACCAGCTTTTTTTCCATTGACCCATACTGTGGTTCCAAACTGAGCCTTACCTATTTTTAGTACTGCAATTTTCCTTTTTTCAGGTAGTTTGAAGCTCTGTTTGTACCAAAAATAATTTCGTTTTTGACTTGTTATCCCTATAGGCTCATCCGGATCCATTTTTACATCCTGAACAAAGGTCTTTATCCACCAACTCCGTCCATATTCACGAGAATAGAATTCACCTGCCTGCTCAAATGCAGGCTCTGCCAGATTAATTAAACCTGGTACTGGAACAGTATGAGCAAAATTTAAAGGTGGCCTATCACTTATACTTTCTTCGACAGACCACTGACCATTTAAATCGATGATCGTGCGCTTGCCCTGAGCAGCACTTTTAACAACTAGAAGCAATACAAGAGATAGCCAAAAAAATGGGCGCATATTATTCAAAAAGTTTAGATTTTACAGACCTACAATTCTTACCAACCCCACTTTGGGAGCCTGAATTCGAATGACATCCCCCCTATTTTTTAGGTGCGATTTACTCACCTGCTGACCCTGGCTATTCCAAGTGGTTATCTGGATTTTACTTCCAAATTCTTTACCGGGATCCAAATAGATAGTCTCGTCAGCAGTGGCATTGATAATGTCTATTTCACGAATGCCGGACTTTTTGATTTTGACGAGGTTCGTCGCATATAATCCTGAAATCTGACGATCATCGTCAAACGCGTGCATCGCGGGGTAGTTCTCACCGGGATCGTCAGCCTGGAAATGTCCTTTCATCATGAGGTCTTTGTGCTCAGTCCAGTATTTCATCCAAAAGTCTACCATGGCAATGTGGTCTTTTGAGATAGAATCTAGCTTTACCGAAATCTGAGGCACTGCAAAAATGCCATTGAGTACTTGCAAAGCTGCCTCATCCACGGGATCGTCATAGTGCCATTTAAGCATGTCAGAATGCACCGCTAATCCTGGCGCAGCCAGCTTGATCTTTGCAATGTAAATACGGTTGGCTATCTCCATATTAAAATTGTCAATAGCTCTAAACATGTTGCCATATTGCTGTGTCGCTGGATTCAGATGGGGCTGTCTAAACTCTATCAGCAGATCTGGGTTGATGACACTCAAGCGCTCATAGATATCTTTGATCCATTGTTGCGTAGCTTCGTCAATTGAGGCAAAGTCCCGACCATCAGCTAGATCGTTGGGTGTATCAGGATCAGGATACATTTTGGACATAAAATCGAGCTTGAAACCATCTAAACCCCACTTCTGAGCTGCTTTTTCCAATATCCCAATAAGATGTTCGCGAACTTCCGGAAAGCGAGGATCAACTATGTAGCGAGGGCCTTCTTTCCTGATGTATTTGCCTTGAAATACTTCTGCTATCTTGGATTTTTCTCCTATCATGGA
>JAHCMJ010000138.1 GCA_019192485.1 Cyclobacteriaceae bacterium HetDA_MAG_MS6
AAGTTACATGATTTGTTCATTTGTAAACTGTCCGATTTTCTAGTAAGGCTACCTTACCGCCACAATGGGCCTCATACGAGGGAATATCTTTAACCCAGCAGATTGGTAATGACTGGATCAAGCAACAGGTCTCACCAATATTAAGGGTTCCTTCGGTCATAAATCCCTTAGAACATAATCTACTGATTAATCCTAATCACCCAAACAAGAACATTGAAATAACCACAAGGTCATGGTATCTATATGACAACAGATTAGTCAAAGATCACACCTGAAGTAATATCATCCACGCACACCAAACTTCATCGTGATCCAGGTAAATTTTGGCTAGTTTATGCAATTCATTTTGACGACTGTCAGAATTATCTGCAAAATATTCTAGAATTGCGCTGACTTCCGGCTCTTTGGCGAAGTCCTCGACTTCTTTATCAGTGGGCAGTCTTTCAGTATTTCCAAGTCTACCCAAATCATTCCCAGAGAGTATTTCACTAGATCTGATAGCAATAGGAATTTTGTCCACACCAATTCCTTTCTTTTGCAAAGGTTTTGCTATTTGAAAAAGTGCTTCTCCATTGGCTCGACAATACCAATCTCCTCCTAATCTGGCAACGGCATCCAGCTTCCTCGGGTCAATACGACCCTGATCATCGAGAATGTCCTCTTGGATATGAGCTAAGAGTACTTCGCAAATAACAAGATTACCAGCTCCGCCTTGATCTCCCAGCGCAATAACCTCACGTACTTTGCACTCAAAGGAAACCTTACTTTCTTCTACCCTTGGTGGCCTGACCTTTTCAGAAGTCAATTGAGTCAGTCCAGATTTCACAAATTCATTAGTATTTTTATCGTACTCTGTGCTAGTCAACGACATTTGTTCTACTAAGTCAAAGCTGACGATATTGATTACAACCTCTGGCACTGACTGGACATTTTCGAGCGTATGCTTCGTCGTGTTGTCCCGGACTCTTCTTGCAGGTGAAAAAACCAGGATCGGAGGATTGGCGCTGAAGGCATTAAAAAAGCTAAATGGACTAAGATTTACTTTCCCCTCATCATCAATTGTACTGGCAAAAGCAATGGGCCTAGGTGCTACCGCTCCCAGCAGATAGCGATGAAAGTCAGAAGTACTAGTGTTAGCAGGGTCTACGGATAACATATCAGTCAGCTGGTAAAACTTTGGTCGAAACCTCCCCAAACCCAATTCTTACTCCATTCCGTTCAGCCGTTCCTCTCATGATTACAGTATCGCCATCTTGAATAAATTTCCGCTCACCACCACCTTTCATTTTCAAAGGTTTCGTACCTCTCCATGACAACTCGAGCATCGACCCATAGGAATCTGCTGTCGGACCACTAATGGTACCACTGGCGTACATATCTCCTACCTCAATATTGCAGCCATTTACGCTGTGGTGTGCTAATTGCTGATTAACATTCCAATACATATACTTAAAGTTGGATGTGGAAACACGAGTAACCTCGCCACTTTCCGGTTGGATAAACACCTCCAGATCGATATCAAAATTCTTTTCTCCTTGAAATTGTAGATAGGGTAGTACCCGTGGAGATTGCGTATCTCCAGCAATTCTGAAAGGTTCTAACGCATCAAGCGTAACGATCCAAGGTGAAACACTGGAGGCAAAATTCTTAGCCAGGAAAGGTCCTAACGGGACATATTCCCATTTCTGAATGTCTCTGGCCGACCAATCATTGAACAGCACAAAACCAAAGATGTGATCATCTGCTGCTGCAGTGGAAATCGAATTCCCCAAGCCATTTTCTTTGCAGGTAATAAAAGCCATTTCTAGTTCAAAATCTAATAACCTGGATGGACCAAAAACAGGCATATCCGCTCCTTCCGGCATGACCTGACCTTTGGGTCTTTTAATAGGATTACCTGAGACTATAATGCTGGAAGCCCGGCCATGATAGCCCACCGGAATATGCTTCCAATTGGGGAGTAGCGCATTATCCGGATCCCGAAACATTGACCCGACATTAAAAGCGTGTTGTTCGCTAGAATAAAAATCGGTATAGTTCTTTACCTCAATAGGCATTAGCATTTCTGCTGCTGTCTGATCCACTAGGAATGTGTCTCTATCAGCTCTGTCTCTCAATTCTGCATTTTGCTCATTAAGCAAATAAGATAATCTATTTCTAATACCCCGACCAGCCTCTCTCCCCAATCCAATAAAATCATTGAGGGTATTCTTTGCAAAGTGATTGGTCCTCAATCCACTATCGTTAAGCAGTCCAACATCATATACTCGATGCAGATCAAGGATTTTCTCACCAATGGCCACTCCACATCGGGGAGACAAATTTTTCGTTTTGAAAACACCAAAAGGTAAATTTTGAATCGGAAAACCTGATCGATCAGGAACCTGTACCCATGAGTATAAATCGGGATTGTTGGCTTCGATAATCATATTTAGGTTTTGTTGAAATATAGGGATTACAATGATAGGACATTAATTAAACTATTCCACCTCGTTTCAATTCAACTCAACTACTTTTGCAGCTTTCAAAAAAACATCTATAGCATGAGCCTCTCAGCGAAATATGATCCTTCGCAGGTTGAAGACAAGTGGTATCAATTTTGGATGGATAATGGGTTTTTTTCCGCAAAAGCCAACAAGGAAAAGGAACCTTATTCTATTGTAATCCCACCCCCCAATGTGACTGGCGTCTTGCACATGGGGCACATGCTGAATAACACGATCCAGGACATCCTAATCCGAAAGGCTCGAATGGAAGGCAAAGAAGCCTGCTGGATACCAGGAACTGACCATGCATCTATTGCTACAGAGGCTAAAGTCGTACAAATGCTACGAGAAAAGGGCATTAAAAAAAGTGACCTGAGCCGAAAGGATTTCATGGAATATGCCTGGGAGTGGAAAGAAAAGTATGGAGGCATCATATTAGAGCAACTCAAAAAGTTGGGAGCCTCATGTGATTGGGATCGTACGGCTTTCACTATGGATGATAGCTACTACAAAGGAGTTATTCGGGTTTTTGTAGACCTCCACAAAAAAGGATATATCTATCGGGGGCTGCGCATGATCAACTGGGACGTAGAGGCCAAAACAGCCGTATCCAACGAGGAGGTGATTTACAAAGAAGGTGGTGAAATATCCAAGCTTTACCATGTCAAATACAAGATCAAAGATGAAGATCAATGGGTAACAATTGCCACTCAGCGACCGGAGACCATCTTAGGAGATACAGCGATTGCGGTTAATCCAAAGGACGAAAGGTTTAATCAGCTGATCGGAAAAAAAGCCCTGGTCCCCTTTATTAATAGAGAGATTCCCATCATTGGTGATGACTACGTAGAACTGGACTTCGGAACAGGCTGTCTAAAAGTGACCCCGGCTCATGATCCAAATGACTATGAAATTGGCTTGCGACACAATCTACAAGTAATAGACACCATTGACGAGGGAGGATGCCTGAATGAAAAATGTGAAGTTCCGGAGTACGTAGGAATGGAACGTTTTCGTGCTCGAAAGCAAATTGTCAAGGATCTGAAAAAGGCCGGAATTCTATTAAAAGATGAAGATTTCAATACTAGAATTGGCCGATCAGAACGTACAGATAGCGTCATCGAGCCAAAGCTATCCCTCCAGTGGTTTATCAAAATGAAAGAGATTTCCAGAACCGCTCACAAGGTGGTAATGGAAGATGAAATACTACTATATCCGCCAAAATTTAAAAACACCTACAATCATTGGATGGAGAATGTACGTGATTGGTGTATTTCACGTCAGCTGTGGTGGGGGCAGCGTATCCCTGCTTATTACTACGGCGAGGGGGAAAATGATTTTGTAGTCGCTGAATCTGCTGAAGATGCCTTGCAGCTAGCAAAAGAAAACAGCGGAAGGAATGATATAGGACTGGAAGACCTGAAGCAAGATGAAGATGTACTTGACACATGGGCCTCTTCATGGCTCTTTCCTTTGGCTGTCTTTGATGGGTTTGATGACCAGTACTATGACCATGCTAATGGCAAAATAGTAAATGGCGCCAACAAAGACCTTGACTACTTCTACCCTACCAACACGCTAGTTACTGCTCCGGAAATCCTCTTCTTCTGGGTCGCTAGGATGATCATAGCAGGCTATGAGTACAAGGGAGACAAACCCTTTAAAAATGTATATCTCACAGGCATCGTACGCGATAAACTTCGTCGAAAAATGTCTAAGTCTTTGGGAAACTCTCCCGACCCACTTGACTTGATAAGGGATTTTGGGGCAGATGGTGTCCGAACGGGGATGCTCTTTAGCTCTCCAGCTGGAAATGACCTGTTGTTTGATGAGAAACTGGTTGAGCAAGGGAGAAATTTTGCCAATAAGATATGGAACGCTTTCCGGCTTATCAAAGGTTGGGAGGTTGCAGAAAGCCCTCAACCAGATGTCAATCAACTGGCCGGAGTATGGTTTGAATCACGTTTAAATCAGGCATTGACAGAACTGGAAGATCATTTTTCTAAGTTTAGAATTTCAGACGCACTGATGACTTGGTACAAGCTCATCTGGAACGATTTCTGCAGCTGGTACCTGGAGTGGGTAAAACCAACCTATGGTAAGCCTATTGATCGTGTCACTTACGAAAAAACCATTGATTTACTGCAGGAACTCATGAAAGTCCTGCACCCATTCATGCCTTTTCTTACTGAAGAAATCTGGCAAAACATCGAGGAAAGATTTATGGAGGAGAGCCTGATCATCACTCAATGGCCTGGTGCTGGTAGCTTTGACCGAACAGTTTTGGAGGACGTGGATTTGTTGTTCGAAATCACCAGCCAGATTCGTAACATTCGTAATAGCAAGCAACTCTCCCCTAAAGAGCCATTGCCTTTGCATATCAACGTTCAGACAGGGAAATTTGCAAACCTTGAGTCTTCCATCCAGAAACTGGCTAATATCACGAGTATCATTTATACCCAAGAAAAACCGGATCAATGCTACAGCTTTGTAGTTCGCTCCTCAGAATTCTATCTGGTTTCTACAGGAAGTGTCGATACCAAAGCAGAAAAAGCGAACCTGGAAAAAGAATTAGATTATACTAAAGGATTCCTGAAAGTAGTTGACAAAAAGCTAAGCAATGAACGATTTGTCAATGGCGCACCTCCGCAGGTAGTAGATACAGAAAGAAAAAAGAAGGCAGATGCCGAAGCTAAGATCAAAACCCTGGAGGAGAGTCTGGCCAAGCTTGAAGACTAAAATCGGGCAGCCATTAACAAGCTCAGGTCTTTGTATCCCAAATTATACCTGCGAGCCAAATGCAAATTGGTCAGACTGCCTTTGTATGTATAGACTCCGCGCATAAACCATCTGTTAGAAAAAATCATCTCCTCAACACTGCCAGCATCTGCTATTTGCATGAGGATCGGCGTAAATATATTTGAAATGGCTATCGAGGCCGTCTTGGAAACTCGTGACGCAATATTTGGAACACAGTAGTGAATAACGTCGTACTTCCGAAATATAGGACTTTTGTGATTGGTGATGCGGGAGGTCTCTATGCACCCACCTTGATCGATGCTAACATCAATGATAACAGACCCAGGCTTCATCTCCGACACCATATGCTCAGTTACTACACATTTGTTCTTACCTTTTTCAGCCCTTATAGCTCCTATTAAGACATCAGCATCCTTTATGGCCTTAGCCAGGGTGGCATTATCTATTGTAGCGGTGTGAACTTGATGACCTATGGCATGTTTAAGCCGGCGTAGCTTGTAAATATGATTGTCAAAAACTTGTATATCTACTCCTAAGCCAATAGCTGCCCTGGCAGCATACTCAGCTACAGTTCCTCCCCCGAGGATAACGACTTTTGTTGGTGGTACACCAGTTACGCCACCTAGAATGATACCCTTCCCTGTATTGGTACTACTTAGGTACTCGGCAGCGATCAACATGACTGTGCTTCCAGCGATTTCACTCATCGATCTGACCAAAGGCAATCCTCCTGCTTTGTCCTCGATGAACTCATAACCTATTGCCGTGATACGCTTTTTATTTAACGCCGCGATATAGTCCCCTGACTGTTCTCCAAACTGAAAAGCAGAGATCAAGGTCGCACCGGGCTTGATCATTTCTATTTCGTCAAGAGTTGGTGGGCCTACTTTTAGAATAATGTCAGATTCGAAAACTTCCTTCCTGTCATAACCAATTTTGGCGCCGACTTCACTGTAGTCATTATCCAGAAAATTGGCTGACTCGCCTGCTCCAGTTTCCACAATTACCTCATGTCCTCTGTTGATGAGCACATCTACCGACTCCGGTTTCAATGAGACGCGTGTTTCTTGTAATGCGATCTCCTTCGGCACTGCCAGCTTGAGTGATTGATTGGCTTTTCTCGTTTTCAAAGGAGATTCTAGAGGATAGAGGGTGCTCTCCCTGGCCATCTCAGCCAACTCTGATCTAATTCTTTGGGCCATGCAAGGTGATGCTTAGCATTCTTCTGATTTCATCTACTAAGTTAATATTAATTTCGACGAAGTCATTCGGCAATAACTCTACGACCCGGTCTGGCCACTCTATAAAACAATAGTTTCCCGAGAAAAAATAGTCCTCAGCACCAATGTCCAATGCCTCAGAAACATCATTAATCCGATAGAAATCAAAATGATACACAGGCTCTCCTCTACCCCCAAGATACTCGTTGACAATTGAGAATGTTGGAGAACTCATGCCCTCAGAAACGCCCAGGTGACTACACAGCTCTTTGATCAAAGTTGTCTTTCCTGCACCCATTTCACCATGAAACACGAATACTTTACAATCTGAAAATCCGATGATTTCGCTTGCAACCTTCGTTAATGATTCCAGCTCGCTTAATAGTTCCAAGTAACTCCTATTTTGGCCCCAAAGTTATAAGAGGGACAATCATTTCTTCCATACTAATACCTCCATGCTGGAAGGTGTCACGATAGTGATTCACGTAGTAGTTATAGTTATTGGGATAAGCAAAAAACGAGTCTTCTTCAGCAAATACGAATGAGGTGCTCACATTTACTTTTGGTAGTTTGAAACGCTCGGGCTTTCTCGTAAAGAAAACCTCTCTTTCTTCGTAAGCCAGATTCTTTCCCTGCTTGTAGCGGAGGTTTGTATTGGTGTTTCGATCTCCGATAATCTTAATCGGTTTTTTGACTCTAATGGTACCGTGGTCAGTCGTAATGATCACTTTGGCCTTTTTCTCTGCCAGTATTTTCAGCGTAGCATATAGTGACGAATGCGCAAACCATGACTTCGTCAAGGACCGATAGGCAGACTCATCCGGCGCCAATTCTCTAATCATCCGCATATCCGTACGGGCATGTGACAACATATCTACAAAATTGTACACTATGGTATTGAGTTGATTGGTCATCAAACCTGTTAGGTTTTCACTCAACTGCTTACCTTGATGGGCATGGATGATTTTATGATAGGAAAGCTTGGCTTGGATCCTTGCTTTTTGCAACTGTCTCTGCAGGAGCTCTTCCTCATTATTGTTTTTAGCATCTTCGGAGTCCTCTCCCACCCATAAATCGGGGTGATATTTTTCGATGTCTGCAGGCATCAAACCTGCAAATAGCGAGTTTCTGGCATACGAGGTAGTAGTAGGTAGTATGGAGTAATAGTGAGATTTAGTCTCAATTTCAAACAGTTTGGCGATCTCGGGTTCTATCATTTCCCACTGATCGTAACGCAAGTTGTCAATAACAATAAGAAACAATGATTGATCTCCTAGCTCGGGGAAGACACTTTTTTGCAGTACCTGATGCGAAAGCAGCGGGCGATCGGCATTGGGATCAATTAACCAATCCTCATAGTTTGATCGGATAAAATCTGTGAATTTCTGATTTGCTTCATTTTTCTGCATGAGCAATACTTCGTTCATGCTTTTGTCATCGGTGCTATCGATCTCCAGCTCCCAATACACCAATTTCTTGTATAACTCTGCCCAACCTTCATGATCCTGAGCGTCACTGAGCTCCATACTCAAAGTAGAAAATTGCTGCTGATACCCAAGATTTGTTTTCTCGCTTATGATCCGCTCATTATCAAGGATCTTTTTGACAGATAGCAATATCTGGTTTGGATTTAATGGCTTGATCAAGTAATCAGCGATTTTAGCTCCTATTGCCTCCTCCATGATATACTCCTCCTCACTTTTGGTGATCATGACCACTGGCAAGTTAGGGTGGGTGGATTTGATATAGCTTAACGTCTCCAAGCCTGTCATACCCGGCATATTTTCATCCAGGAAGACCACATCAAAAGATTCGTGATCGATTTTTTCCAAAGCATCAGCACCGCTGTTTACCGGTGTCACTTCGTAGCCTTTGCCTGAAAGGAATAAGATATGTGGCTTGAGAAGGTCGATCTCATCATCGGCCCATAGAATTTTAGATTGCTGCATAAGCGGGATTTAGTACCATAAGCATTAAGCAAAAATTAAACCCAAATTACCGGTAATTGAAAATAAAAAACCATTTAGCTTCGAATATCATTTTTAAAACAATGACATCGCCGATAGTTTAGGTCAAAAGGGTTTCAAATACATGAACAAACGTAAGATCATTAATGATCCGGTTTACGGATTTGTAACAGTCCCCAACGACCTGATTTTTGATATTATTCAACACACCTACTTTCAGCGGCTTCGTCGAATCAAACAGCTGGGACTTACAGATTTTGTTTATCCCGGAGCATTGCACACCAGATTTCATCATGCCCTAGGTGCCATGCATCTTATGGACCGGGCGCTCAATGTACTTACTGAAAAAGGTCACATGATCTTTGATGCCGAACGCGAAGCGGCACTTATTGCGATCTTATTACATGATATAGGTCATGGCCCCTTTTCACATACCTTGGAATTTAGCCTTTTTGAAAATGTAAAACACGAACAAATTTCGAGCTGGGCGATCAATCGACTCAACCAGCAGTTTAACGGGAGGCTTGAACTGGCTATACAGATATTTGAAGGAAGATACCACAGAAAGTTTCTTACACAGCTCGTCTCCTCACAGCTGGATGCGGACCGACTGGACTATTTGCAAAGAGATTGTTTTTTTACGGGTGTACATGAGGGAACGATAGGTGCAGAGCGCATTATCAAAATGCTCAATGTTGTGGATGAAAACCTGGTTGTCGAAGAAAAGGCCATATATAGCATCGAAAACTTCTTGAGCGCCCGACGTCTCATGTATTGGCAGGTGTATCTCCATAAGACCGCTATAAGCTCAGAGAGGATGTTGATTGAAACCATACGCCGTGCTAAAACCCTGACACAGGAAGGTGAAGAAGTACAAGCCACGCCTGCCCTAAATTTCTTTCTTGAGCGCAATATAAGCGCTGCCTCTTTCAAGGAGGATCCGGATCTGCTTGAAGTGTTCATGACCTTAGATGATACAGACATCTGGGGATCCCTGAAATTTTGGGTGGAACATGATGACCTCATACTCAGCAAACTCAGCGCTATGCTGCTAAGACGAGAGCTATTCCAAGTACAATTATACAATGAAGCTCCTAAAGCTGAGCAAGTAAAACACCTGAGAAACCACGTTTCCGAAGCACTTGGTATTTCCCAAAAGGAGGCCAAGTACTTTGTGGCGAAAGGTGCTGTCAGCAACGCCGCTTACATCGCCCAAGGTCAAAGTATCAACATCCTGACCAAATCAGGGGAAGTTCTGGACGTGGCCAAAGCTACCGATCTGCCCAACATCAAAGCCATGAGCAAAATTGTAAGGAAAAACTATCTATGCTGGCCCAAATCCATATCTTTACCCGATTGAGTGTCCTAGAATTTAAGAATATCTCATGGAATTGAGCACCGGCCAAATTGCTGAAATGCTGGGCGGAACCCTGATTGGAAATGCCGAGGCTCCTGTTTATACAATCAGCAATATCGAAGAGGCATCAAAAGGGGCCATCAGCTTTCTTTCCAATCAAAAGTATGAGCCTCACCTCTATACCACAGAGGCAAGTGCAGTTATTGTTTCCAAAGATTTTGTACCCAAACAGGATCCGGATACTACTCTCATCCAAGTTGATGACCCATATGCAAGTTTTACGCTTCTGCTTGAGGAATACCAAAAACTACTTAGTTTTCAAAAATCAGGTATTGAGTCTCCCAGCTATATTGATACAACTGCCACATACGGCGACCAAGTCTATGTTGGCGCATTCTCATATCTCGGCGAAAAAGTACGGTTAGGTAACAACGTGAAAATCTATCCCAATTGCTATATAGGTGACAAAGTAGAGATCAGCGACAATACCATTGTCCATGCAGGAGTAAAAATCTATCCCAATACTAGTATCGGAAATCATTGTGTCATTCACTCCGGAGCAGTGATAGGAAGTGATGGGTTCGGGTTTGCTCCTCAGCGCGATGGCACCTACAAAAAAATACCACAGTTGGGTCGCGTGATCATCGAGGATCATGTGGATATAGGTGCCAATACCGTCATTGACTGTGCCACTTTTGAGGCCACTACCATAAAGTCGGGCGTAAAGCTGGATAATCTGATCCAGGTAGCACATAATGCTGAAATTGGCGAAAACACCGTAGTAGCTGCTCAAGCAGGCATCTCAGGCTCTACCAAAGTTGGGAGAAATTGTATTATAGGCGGTCAGGCTGGCATTGTGGGGCATATCAAAGTAGCCGACGGAACAAAGATCCAAGCCCAGTCAGGAGTGATTAAGGCCACCAAAGAAAATACCGCCATTTATGGAAGCCCAGCCTTTGAGTACAATGGCTATATCCGATCATACGCTGTATTTAAAAAGTTACCTGAAGTCATGAAACGGGTCCAGGCGCTTGAGGAAAAAATCTTAAATTTGTGACCTTGCTAAGGTCTCAATACAAGGTGCAAGTTTTATGCTTAGCAAGTCATTTAATATCCTTTAATAATACCTAGTCCTATTTCAAATCATCTTGAAAATTCTCAGTTGAGAAATTCCAGCACATGAAGTTTTATCAGCATACTATCAATGAATCCATCACCGTTTCCGGGGTTGGCTTGCACACAGGAGTAGAGGCCAATATGACCTTTGTGCCAAGCAAGGTCAATCATGGTATCAAGTTCCAAAGGATGGACCTGGATGATCAGCCAATCGTTGACGCCGATGTCGACAATGTGGTCGATCTCTCCAGAGGTACCAGTATTGAGCAAAATGGTGCCAGAGTCAACACGGTTGAGCACACCTTAGCCGCCGTTGCAGGCTTGGAGATTGACAATATCCTGATTCAATTGGACGGACCGGAACCTCCTATCATGGACGGCAGTGCCAAGCTATTTATAGAGGCATTGCTCAAAGCCGGGCTGAAGGAGCAGAATGCACAACGAAATTTCTTTGAAGTACCGGAAAGTATCTTTCATCGTGACAAAGCCAATAATGTAGAAATTGCAGCACTACCACTTGATGATTATCGCGTGACAGTGATGGTAGACTACAATTCACCTGTACTTGGAAGTCAGCATGCACTACTCAACGACCTGACAGACTTTCATGAAGAAATCTCTGGTGCCAGGACTTTCTGCTTCCTACATGAGGTAGAGGAGCTCTACAAGCAGGATCTTATCAAAGGAGGAGACCTGGACAACGCAATCGTAATTGTAGATCGGAAAGTAGAGAGCGATGAGCTGGATCATCTGGC
>JAHCMJ010000139.1 GCA_019192485.1 Cyclobacteriaceae bacterium HetDA_MAG_MS6
ACCGTAACCAACAAATTGACATCCTAACAACCCTAGAGCTATTTCGGCGAGTCCTAGACCTCTGATTTCGGACAAAGTATATTTGCTGGCATTGACCAGGGCAAGCCCATAAAACAGAAGTGTCAATGGCGCCACGAGCCCTATGAACCCTTTGGACAATAAGATCAGGCAGAGGACACCTCCCACAACTAGTGGGATTAGCAAATTGATCAATAATCTTTTGGCCTGGCTGTCCCAGAGTTTCTGGTTTGCTTTTTTGGCTTTTCGCTGGGTAAGAATAATGCCTGCGGTCAGTGAGAATACAAGGACTATAACTGAGGTCCCTATCAATGTCCAGATACTTTCCGAGGTCAATATTGCTTTTCGGTAGCTTAGATAACTCTGATCCTGGTAGACAGCCTTGTAGGCAACGTAGGCACCAACAAGTGCCAGTGTGCCAGCAATCACTCCTGACATTCCACTCAGCGATATAAATCGGGAAGACCTATCCATGATAGACCGGATTTGCTGCAAGTCTTCGATGTATTTTTCTTTAGTCATTTAAAAGTACTTTGAAATACAAAGTTAATGAACTTTCAACATTTTAGAAAGTTTCATTTTAATCATTTCGAATTATAGAAGTCTGGATTATTAGAGAGAGATGAAAAGCTTTTGAATATTATTCAACCACCTCAAACTGCCTTGAAATCTCTCGTCCCTGGTCATCAACCAGTGTCAAAATGTGCGTGCCATGGGATACGTTGACTCCTAGCTGATGCGTACCTTGTGTGGCTCCCCAGTAGGTTTTATCAACATGCCAGAATACCTGGGCCTCTTTGTTTTGATGCGCAGCTTCAAAGATCACTTTACCAGGTTGCCCATCTTGCTCAATAGGAATAATCACCTTGCTAGACTTTTTGGGATAGATTAGTTGAAACATATCTCCTTGAGTGGCTGTCTGACAACCTGCCAGAAACGGAGGGACAGGTTCAAAATTAGGGTGACTCTGCTGGTAATACCAGGCCTGCACCGCAGGTAATACAAACCAGTTTTTGGTTTTCATCTTGGCCACCTCATAGCAGCTACTGTTGACTTGATGCGTTCCTAGTTTATTGAAATGGAGACGTTGATGATAAGAGCAGGATGTACCACTTTTCATATACTGAGGTAATTGCATCATACGATTTGATGAGCAAAAATCTCCAGCAAGCATACCACTACTGGAACAAACAGGTGTGTCTTGTCCGAAGTCCTCATCAAGGCCATCTGCATATGGCAATAATTCAAACAAATCAAAAAGTAATGGAGCTGCTGCATTTACACCGGTCAGGCCCGGACGGCCTTCTCCGTCTGCATTGCCCACCCATATGCCTATCAAGTGCCCACTATCAAATCCAATGGCCCAACCATCTCTAAAGCCATAACTAGTACCTGTTTTCCAGGAGATAGATCGGGCATTTGCAAAAAGCTGCCAACCCGTTTCCTGATAAGGTCGCTGTACTTGTTGCATCGCTTGAAAAGTAAAATGGAGGCTAGGAGCTTGTATCGGTCCGTCAGCAACTAGCTTGCTTTTAGGCATTATGGTGTCTTGGATATATTGATTAGGTCTGTAATCAGACTGGGAGTAACCCGCTTTTAACGGTCGTTGGGTATAGCCTATGAAAGACCGGACCAGTCCGGAATAAACGCCCGTGATTTCCCACAGTGAGGTTTCGGCTCCGCCAAGGATCAAAGAGAGTCCGTAGTGATTGGCAGGTTGGGTGAAGGATCTGAATCCTATCTGTTGCAGCTTCTGAAGGAATTTTTCATTGCCGTATTCGATGAGCAAGTGGACAAAAGGGACATTGAGACTGCTGGCAAGCGCTTGATTGGCCGGAATAGCTCCACGATAGCTTTTATCAAAGTTTTTTGGAGCGAATCCATCATAAAATAGTGGGACATCCGGAAGAAGTTGCGTAGGCAGGATAAGCCCCTCATCAATTGCAGCAGCATATAAAAATGGCTTCAGCAGACTACCCGGACTGCGTAATGAAGTGATTACATCTACATGTTGCCCATGTGTACCTGGGTTATTTGTGTTCCCTATGTAAGCAAGAGTCCGCCCGGTTTTGATATCTAGTATCAACGCAGCGGCATTGTGGATCTCATTAGCAGTAAGTTTTCTGCTATGACGATTTACTTTTTGCGATGCTAGATATTGCACTTTAGGATTGATACTTGTACGGATGTTTTGGCCTTTTTTCCCTTCAGCAATAGCTCTGTGGAGGAGATGATATGCCATATTGGGGAGTGGTTTGACTTTTTGCGGCAAAGGTTCAGCTTTGGACAAAATGAGGGCATCATCATCTATGTATCCTCGGTCATAGATTTTTTGGAGCAGTCGATTGCGTTTCTCTAGCAGTTCCAGATCATTCCTACCGGGAAAGATATTGGCTGGATGATTGGGTAATACTGCCAAGGTGGCGGCTTCGGCCCAGGATAGCATCTCCGGGGGCCTTCCAAAATATCGATATGCGGCGGCAGCTAATCCAACGATGTTGCCGCCAAATGGTGCGTGGTTGGCATAGGCGCTGAGGATGTCGTCTTTATCGTAAATAAGCTCCATTTTTAAGGTGGTGGCCATCTCCAGGAGCTTCTGCCCATAAGTGCGAGGCATATTGTCAAAAACCATTCGTGTAGTCTGCATGGATAGGGTGCTACCACCACTTACGATTTCTCCGGCATCAATATTTTGTCTGATAGCTCTCCATATTGAAATGGGATTGATTCCAGGGTGACTGAAAAAATACTCGTCTTCGAATAGAAGGATGGCTACTTCAAACTTCTCTGGGATGCTGTCCAGAGGAGGGAAACGCCACTGTTCGTCATCGGCAATAGCAGCTCCTAGAAGTGATCCATCTGACCCTAACAACGTGGTGGCATAAGGTGCATCAAACAGAGGTTTTGGTAATGGGACCAACCCAAAAAACAGGGCCAACAGGATCAAAGATCCAAAAACCCAACGATTTATCCGTTTAAACAGGTGCTTTACTTTTCTGGCAATACTTTGACCCATTTTCCGGTTTTGTTGGCAAAAATGGAGTTATCATACATGGCCTCTACGGTGATTGCTGGTAAGTAGTAGTCGCCCTGATAAGCAGCGTTGAGCAATACCGTAAAAGTGTGCTGCTTATTAGGTTTCAGGTCAAAGTAATGCATGGTGCGATCATCGCGAATATCGAGGTAATCTACGGCTTCATTTCTATCAGCCGAACCGTCTAGCCGCGTATTAATGATTTCCCAACCAGATGGGAATATTTGTGTCAGAGCAAGTTCGGAATAGTCGCCTTTGAGCCCTGGGTTCGTCACTGATACCTCAGCGTGGAAGTTAGTACCCTGCTGCAAGCGAGTCACCTCAAGGTTATTGCCATCAGAGTCCATATACCTGACACTCATTTGGATGTTTCTCTTAATTGGTTTCTCAGCACCTTCCATTGGGATCCCACTTCTGATGATCCTGGCAAAGACAGGTGCTTCGCCATTGTTTTCAATTTGAATTGATCCGTTTTGATCGGCATTTTGAAGCATGACCTGATGCACGAAGTCATCATTGGAAATGCTAGTCGATTCACCATTGACGTCCACCTTTACGTTAGTCTCTCCATCTAGTCCGAAACCTTTCACATATTTTGCGATGGCAACGAAAGCGTATGCCGTAGTTTGTGTCGACATCCATCGGTCTTTATCTCCCATTTTCCGGGCGATATTCATCAAAATCTCAAAGGCTTCCTCTTTTTTCTTCAGTTCCAGCAATGCTTCCATGATCATGGCCTGATCACGGGTATTGGAACCGAATGAATAACGATAGTCTTTAAGTGTGGAATCAGCTTTCGCGGGAAGACCTGCTATTAGGTTTAGCGCTTGACTCTCGTAACCCGCCATAGCATAAGCCAAAGCCAGTCTCCACTTGGCTGATCGTCTGACTTTCTCGCTTTCTTTCATTCTATTCATAGCGCCCATAGCGGGGCTGCCAGCTAAGGCCAAGGTATAAAGTCTATAGGCTTGAATAAGGTCATTATCATCATCTGTACTTAGGTTTCCCCAGGCATCAGCTTTTTGCGTTTGAAAATTAACCCAACTGGAAATGAATCCGTCGGGGACGGCATATCCAGCATTTTTAGCTTCCAGCAGGAAATGACCTGCATAATTAGTCCCCCAGTTGCTAGCGTAGTCATTGCCTGGCCAATAAGCGAATCCACCACCCGGAAGTTGAAAGGTTTTTAATCTTTTGATACCTGCCTCAATATTTCGTTGGATCTCGCTTTGCCGGTCATCTGATAAGGAGATCAAATGATCCAAAAAGACCTGCGGGAATACTGACGAGGTCGTCTGCTCTATGCAGCCATGAGGATAGCGTATCAAGTATCCTAATCTCTGCTCAATATTCAACGGTGGCAGGGTGCTGATCTCGACACTGGCTGCGTTTTTACCTAGTATACCAATGGGTTGATAGTCCTGCTGCCAGGAGGAGCCATTGGATACCACCTGATCCAGGACACTGACTGTCATCGGGTTTCTGGGGATCACGTTCATCTCGATGTCATATACGGCTTCCAGTTTTCCTGAAGTAGCCGTCACTTTGACTTTGCCAATACCAAAGGTCTCTTTTGCTTTGATGTCGAAGTACAGCACCTTGTCACCAGCTTTGCTAAATGAAGCTCGCTGTGTATTGCCACTAGTTGCCGTCAATGCACCGGAGGTTTCGACTTCTACACTTACATTTTTGATGTTGTCCTCCAAGGCAAAAATGTTTACAGGGAGTTTCATTGACTCACCGGGTCCGGCTACCCTGGGCAGGGTGGCGAGCACCATGAGGGGTTGTTTGACGGGAGTGACCTGGTCGGCATTACCATAAGCACCATTGGAGGCAGCAACTACCATTGTTTTTACACTACCAATGTATTGCGGCATTTGCAAGTGGTGTGTTTTTGTTTCTCCCGGACCAAGTTCAAATGGACCGAGGAATTTCACCACAGGTTTGAAGCGATTGGCCTCTTTTTCATCTTTCTCATTAAACTCGTCGTCACCACCTATAGCTAGCAAGTGATCCATCTTTCCTGTAAAAGCGCCAATGATATCGTCGTAAACATCCCAGGTTTTGATGCCGAGCGCTTCTCGGGCATAAAAACTTGACCACGGATCGGGTGTCTTGTAGTTGGTGATATCAAGGAGGCCTTCATCTACTACAGCGATCGTATAGGCCATAGGCTTTTTACTTTGTTCTGAGATATCGATGGAGAAACGCTGTTCGGGACGCAATTCATCTGGCATATTGATGATAGGTTGAAGTGTTGTCCCTGGATCGACTACCTTGATCGATTGCACCCCATAGAGTCGGATTGGTAAGTCATTGGCTGTTTGAGCGTGAGGTTGTATCATGGTGAGATGAGCGTATATATTGGGAGCCATCTCCGGTGTGGCCTCGAAAGAGATAGATGTGTTTTCCTGCTCAGCGTCAACCCAGAACGTCTGTAAAACCTCACCACCGGTTTCCAGGCTTACCAGTATGCTATTGCCTTGCGTACTTGGGATAGAGAGCGCAATTTGATCACCTACTTGATATGTTTCTTTTTCTACGGCAAAGTCCAGCATAGAGGCTCCATCCAACTCGCCTCGCTTGCCCTTACCAGCCCATCCCGGCCAGTCAAGGTATACCACCTGTCCGGAAGAATGGCCGGAAACAGGGTCCTTAATTTTCAGATAATATCGACCCCATTTCGGGTGATTTACACGAAGTTTCCAGGTACCTTCACCATTTGTTGTGTTAAGTTTTCCTTTGGCTACTGGAGAGTGGTATGACCGACCCACATAATTACTGATATTATCATAGGAAGTGTCCCACCACCAGCGCCAGCTAAGCTTGTAAAGCTCTACTTTGAGTCCTTTGCGACTGATCGGATTGCCGTCAGCATCTACGGTAACTACTCGAACTTCGTGATCCTGGTCTGTCAGCAGTATACCACGTTTGTCACCTTCTGGTACCTTCAAGCCTACAAAGCTGGAATAGGGAAAATAGGGAACGGTCGTGTTGCTAATGCTAAAATCGCCACCTTCTTCATATACTTTACCAAACAGCATAGCCTTCAATGCACCGGGGGCATTATTAGCCCTCCCAAGGTCAAAATTGACTCTGGCATAGCCTTCACTATTTACTCGTCCTTCGTAGACTGTCTCCCGGCTGGAGTAAAAGTCCTTTGACCCATCATCAAAGCTGAAATTGGGATACCCTTTGAAAGCTGTTTTGATGGGGACTAGTTTTACCTCGTACTCGGCTTTTAGGTTGCCGGCAGTCGCACCACTCAACCATCTTACGTTCAGATTACCTGTTACATTTCGATCATTTGCACTGAATTTTTCTTGAGCAAACTCCAGATTAATCTTGAGTCTGTTGGGTTTGATGGCTTCGATTTTCACGGTCTTGTAAAATGTAGCCGCACCCACCTTCGCCTTGGCCTGCCAGTTACCTGTTGGAGCATCGCTATCGGTGACAAAATCGAAGCGATACATATTGCCTACTGCTTCGCTGCTGATTTTGCGAAATGCTAATTGGTTATTAGGATTATAGAGCTCCATTACAACAGGATGACCTGCAGGTAATTCACTTTCTGTACTTTCCAGGATAAAACCTAAATGAACCGTATCCGCCGGCCGCCAAACACCACGTTCTCCATATACAAAACCCTTAAGGCCATTTTGAACTTCTGTCCCAGAGATGTTGAAATTACTCAACGAAAGTGACGAGCCATCATCAAGTTTGAGATAGCCTGTTTGGTTTCCTCTTTCTGCTACAAGCACAAAAGGTTTGCCCGAAGGCTTTAGTTTTAACTTGCCTTCAGCATCTGTTTTCCCTGAAGCGATAAGCTGCTGCTGATAGTCATAGACCCTGATGCTGGTGCCATCTGTCGGCTTGGCATCAAGAAGATTCGTTGTGAAAATGGATAAGACTCCCTGATCGCGTCTTTTAGCAATGATCCCTAAGTCAGAAGCTAGCAGTACTTTTTTCACACTTCGGCGGTTTCCATAGTAGGAATCGCTGCATGGGTTGTCCCTCTCCTGCCAGTTGTACCCGGGGCTATAATAGTACTCATAGCTGTCCCAATATGAGCTCTCCTCTTCCGAATCCCAGTTGTCCAGTTCTGTATCAAGTACCTGTATGTCCTCGCTCTCGCTACAGAAGTACAGTGAATGACGTTTTTGGAAACCAATGCTGATCTGGTAGATGGCACCTGCTTCGGTAACCAGGATATCTTCGAGATTGAGGGTATATCTATTCCATTGATTCAGATTAGTCACTCCGCTGGTGTTGAGCGGTACCGTTTTTCGAGCTATAGGACGACCGACCCTTTTGAGCTGAGATGTACCACCCAACCCGTTAACCTGCAGGTATTGCAATGCGTTATCAGCAAATATGCGTACTATAGTAACGTCCACAGCACTTAACCCCACAGCTTCAAACGGTAAAACAAGCCCTTTAGAATTAGGGATGATGGCTCGTTGATCTTTGCTCACCAGTCTCACCTGCGGCTTTACTTGGGTAAACTGGAGAGTGGTCTTGTAATCTTCTTTTAACTCAAAACCGGCCACGTTCTTCACAGACTCATTGATGGTCAGGGTCATCTTTGATTTCACCTCTTGTGTGGGGTATATCTTCAACTCGTTGAGATTGACCACCAACCTGGGCTTTCGCTGTGTACCGGATAAGGTGACCAACCCATTTAGGTTTTGTCTTGGGTTGATCGGGTCAGAAAAGGTGACAGATATATATTTTTCTTTTCCTTCTACAATTCGGCTGGAGAGCACCTTGTAATTGTCTAAAGAAGGAATGTCAATATTTAGTTTTTCTTCTTTATTGATTTTGATCGGATTGCCCGTGGCGCTGATTGTTACCTGACTCCCCTGCTTGGATTTGGTGACATCTTCTATCGTGAACAAATGGATATTGTCCTTGCTGGTATGCTCCCAATTGATCTTTAAGGTGTTATTATTCTGAGTGGCCGAGAGCATCTTTTCGATTTGGTTGGACGCAGCATAGTCAGCAGTTTGAAGTTGTCCTTCGACTTTAACTTTGGTCAGATCCGTCGCATTGTAGAGTTTCAGTCCACCCACTTTGATCTCAAAGTTTTGTACCAACGTCTGGAACACGAAACGAAACTCGCGCTTGTCTCGATCGATATTTGGTAAAACTGTTTTCAGGTCGGCTTTGACCTCATATTTCTGACCGTTTTTCAGCGGTTCTGATGGTTGAAAGGTAATGGTCCGGTTGTTCTCCCAGGTTGTTGTACCTTCCAAAGTCGGGGAGAAGCTAAATATGTTATCAAGAGCTGTACCCACAAGTGAATCAGCTACGCTTTTGGTAAGCTTGAGCCTTATGTCACTGGTCACTGATATAGCACCTGCAGTAAACGAACTGACATGATCAACGAAAAGTGCTTTAGGGCTACTGAAATTGTCTTGAGAAGCCAGGATTTGATTGCCCTGGCCACTTTTGCCACATCCCCAGATAAAAAATAAGGCGACGATCAGGGTTTGACTAATGGATTTCATAAATGAAGCAGTGATTTTTCTGAAAGTTAGAATATGCACCGTCAAATACAAAGTACGAGGGGTTAAGAAAAGTCTACTGGTTGGAGGGTTAGGAATAAGGCAAGTTGTTGTTTTACCGCCTGGTACTCCCCTCTAAAAGAAAACTCATAGGCTCATCATAATACGCCTCAAGGGTCTCAATATCAAAGCATTGCAATGTAAAAGACCGAAACCTAAAATCTGGCAATTCATCTGACGGCGATACTGGTAGTGGATGCTTCTTCAGTATTTCAAAGTGTACATGATCAAAATGCCAGCCATAGCGGTCGAGTTGGTCTCTATTCATCATATGGGCAATAGGCGCATCAGGATGCACGTCGTCATATAAATTGACCGTGATCTGAGCTATATGCTCATAGACCGTCCAAAAGAGTGTATCGCCGAGGCGATGTTCGACGATCAATGAGGCATAGGGTCCATCATCTCTTTTGCTGATGACGATCCCACTAGCTATAGGATAAACAGGTTGGTTGAGGTAGTTATTCGAAGGTCTTTTGATGTCAACACCTGTGTGTAGATGTGAGGGAACGTTAGGACGGCTTTGCGTATGATTCCAAAGTTGCCAATGGCTGTTAAGGACATGGTCCTGGCATCAGTTCCAACCGGAGGACGTATCGGTTGTGCTGAAGTGCGAAGGTAAGTTTGTAACAGGAAAAGCAAAGGAATGAGTACCTGGATCAATCTTAACTTGAACATAATCGATAATAGTTCTAATTTGACTTCGTAAAGTCTAAGCTAAAAACAATACACATGAGTCGTTTATCTATGATAATTTCCTTGTATCACCTTTTAGCTTTATCCATTGTCTCAATAGGTCAAAGTTACGAGGATGAAATTGGAAAATTCCAGGACGAACTTAATGCTGATTATCTAGATGTCGAAAAATCACCACTTACCAAAAAAGATCGTCGTAAATTCAAGGGACATAACTTTTTCGCTATTGATAGCACTTTTCGCGTCGAAGCAGAGCTGATCAAAATTGATGATAATGAGAAGTATCAGTTGAAAACGACGACTCGGGGAGTTCGCAATTTTACTAAGTACGCTAAAGCAAAGTTTGTGCTTTCAGGTCGTACTTTTGAATTGAGTGTTTATCAAAGTGATCGTTTGAAATCGACTCCGGGGTACGAAGATTACTTGTTTTTACCCTTTACAGATTTGACTAGTGGAAGGGAAACTTACGGAGGAGGCAGGTACATCGATCTTCGAATTCCTGATGACGAGGTGCTTGTTATTGATTTCAATAAATCCTATCATCCTTATTGTGCCTATAATGATAACTATTCCTGCATTGTGCCTCCCAGAGAAAATCGTTTGGACACTAGAGTCGAAGCTGGGGTACGGAATTTGAGGTGATTGAATTAAATGACTCTTAAATAAGTAAAGTCTTATTTAATTTTTTTAATTGAAAGTTAAATTTAAATAAGTGAAATGTTAATTTAAGTTGGCTTCGAACCCCGAAGGCAATTGCTTTCGTTTAAGAACAATAATTTACCTCTCCTGCTATGGCCTCACGTAGAGATTTTATCAAAAAGATAGGAGCAGGTAGCGCTGCACTTGTAGCTACTTCTGCTTTTTCGAATATTATCATTCCTCGGAAGCAACGCAAGCTTGGTGTAGCATTGGTGGGATTAGGCTATTACAGCGGAGTACTGGCGCCTGCATTGCAACATGCGCAACATTGCTACTTGGCAGGGATTGTAACAGGTAGCCCCTGGAAAATACCTGACTGGCAAAGGCGGTATAATATACCCGATCAAAATGTTTACAACTATCAAAATATGTCAGAGATCGCCAGCAACAAGGCTATTGATGTGGTGTACGTTGTCTTGCCCACCAGCATGCATAGTGAGTATTCGGTGCTTGCAGCTGAAGCTGGCAAGCATGTCTGGTGCGAAAAACCTATGGCTAAGACAGTGAAGGAATGCCAGAATATCATTGATGCTTGTCGAAACAACAAGGTCAAGTTAAGCATTGGGTATCGTATGCAACATGAGCCTAATACCCAAACCATTATGGGGTACGCGCTGAGTAAGCCCTACGGGAAAATCAAAACTGTAACTGCAAGAGCGGGCTACTTTGAAGGCAGGTCTGATCACTGGAAACAGCAGAAAATGATGGGAGGTGGAGCCATGTACGACATGGGTGTATATCCACTCAACGCTGCGAGATATGCTACGGCTGAGGAGCCTATTTCTATTTACGCATGGCATGAAACTTCAAGACCTGATATCTATCATGAGGTGGATGAAACTACCTATTTCGAATTGGAATTTCCTAGTGGTGCCAAGGCTTCCTGTGCAACAAGCTTGGGAAAAGGCATGAATGATCTTGAGATCAAATGCGCTTATGGCAGCTACGGGCTATCACCTTTCCAATCTTACGGAGGCATTCGAGGGGAGACCGGTGATGGGATCCTCCTTAATAAGCGAATCCCCAATCAACAAGCAAGACAGATGGACGATGATGCGCTGGCAATTCTTCGAAATGAGTCAGTACTCGTTCCTGGCGAAGAGGGTCTGCGAGATATTCGAATTGTGGAGGCCGCATACCAATCAGCACAGGAAAAAAGGACGATTTCTCTATAATCGAAGCAACCCTAGGATAATTCTGCGGCTACAGTTGCTTGCTTGAGCCTTTCCTGCCAAACAATGCCGTGGGGGTATTCGTACTCATCCAGACTCGCCGTCTTCATGGTGATGCTATATCCCGGTTTTTGTGGGGGCATGTAGTGCCCATTCTGGATAACAACGGGATTCTCAAAATGCTCATGTAGGTGATCTACGTATTCGATCATTCTATCCTCTATTTCTCCACTGATCGATATGTAATCTATCATAGACAAGTGTTGGACATACTCGCACAGTCCGACACCTCCTGCGTGGGGGCATACAGGGATTTTATATTTTGCACACAGCAATAGGACAGCAAGAATCTCATTGACGCCACCAAGCCTGCAGCTATCTATTTGGCAAATATCAATGGCTCCTGCTACGATGAGTTGCTTAAAGATAATCCTGTTTT
>JAHCMJ010000140.1 GCA_019192485.1 Cyclobacteriaceae bacterium HetDA_MAG_MS6
AAGTGACCTTAAAGCATTGCAAACTAGATTGGAGAAATTAGGAGCGCCATATACACCCTACGCTTTGCCTTCATTTTCAGGAAATTAGATCCTGATCAGATACCACATGAGGGGGCTTTCTCAAACGTAGTCATTTTGACAAAATGTTGAGACAGCCTCTTCATCAATTATGTATTCAGACCTTGATATATATCTTCCTGGAGTCCATCCACTTGGCTACTGACCAACAGATAGCCGCAAAAGTTAAGGCAAACGTCAATGAACCTAGATAAGGTGACATCCAGGCAAATCCATGTTGGAAAATATAGCTGAAAAGGCTTTGGTTTTCAGAAACCCGGATAAAATGCAATGTAATTGCCAGATACTCCGATAATAGATAGATGAATAAGGGGTTTTTACCGAATGGGTCAAAAAATCTGAAGGAAACTCTGCGTTTTGAAAACTCCATGAGGTAGATGATACAGGACAGCAGAATCAAATCCAAGCCGACTGTAAGCAAGACAAATGAGCTTGTCCATAAGCTCTTGTTGATAGGAAAGGTAACATCCCAGACCAAGGCTACAACTACCAGAAGGCAGCCCAGTAGTAGCATTTTGGATAGCTTTTCGTAGTCAACTTTTTGACGTAGGTACCAGCCTGCAAGATATCCGCCTATCACATTGACGATTGCTGGCAAGGTACTTAACAGGCCCTCAGGATCAAAAGGATAGCCGTACCCGTGATACAGATGTCCGTCACTGAGGAGCCAGGAGTCTACTGCTGCCCCAAAATTGTCCTTTTCATAATCACCTAAAAGCGCCGTCATCAGCCAGTAGGAGAGGAGCATGACGGATGACACCCATACGAGTTGCTTCGTATTGAAATACCTGATCAACGGCACAGCGAATAGGTAGCAAAGTGCGATACGTTGCAATACACCAAAAACCCTGGTCTGAGAAAAGGGAAAACTGATCAATTCTCCATCTGTGGACCATTTCATAAAAGGAAACCAATACATCAGGTATCCTAGCAGAAAGATGATGCCGGCCCGTTTCACCACTTTGAGATAGACTTGACGATCAGTCCATGTTTGCCACTTAGGCATAACGAAAGCCAGAGCGTTTCCTACTGCAAAGAGGAATGACGGAAACACCAGATCTGTAGGTGTAAAGCCGTGCCAGCTAGCATGTAACAAAAAGGAGAATGTTGTGCCGTAGTTTCCTGGCGTATTGACAATGATCATGAAGCAAACTGTCATGCCGCGTAAAACATCTAAAGCCTTAAATCGCTGTGTATTGTTCATGCCGTATTCTCATAATTTTGGGTACCTTCATAGGGTGATTTACCGCTATCCATCACCCATTAAAATAAGTCATTTGATGAGAAATGAACATCATGCTACTCTATTAACAGTAGTATTCATTACTTAATTTTTACACATCATGAGAACTCTATTTTTTCTTTTCTTAGCTTCTTTAGTGATTTTCACCAGTTGTGAAGAGAACAGCGTAGGTGAGGACGATTCGCAGACATCCAATATACCTGATATCTCTGCTTTTGGGATCTACCTGATACAAAAAGACTCCTTCAATCAGGTTTTTCCCCCGGACGCTTCCACGATCATCGTTGATGAAGAACCGGTCATTTCATTAACTGATATTGACTATTTTGATGAAAGCAGTCAGGCTTTAAGACTCAATAAAGATTTTGGTGGGGTCGATTGGACCAATGATTTTTACGCTGTTATTGAGAATGGACAATTACTAGGGCTCGGATCGTTTTACGGACCAAGTTGCTGTTTTCCGGTTTCAGACAATCTACTGCTGACATTTACTTCTCCTATTCCATTTGTAGGGGTATCGGCTAACCAAGTGGAAATGTTTAAGAGCGCTTTACCTAGCGATAAAATCAAGAGTGATCTTGAGGTTAACATTACCTCCGTGCAAAATGCGGGCAATGATCTCATCGATTTTAGCTTCGATATCACCAATAACCTTGATTATGATATCTACATATTGGATCCCGAGAAAGTAGATGATCTCGACATGATATCTTTTGATGCTATATGGGATGATTGTACACTATTGTGCGATGTGAATCCTACCATAGCCTCTAATCCCGCGTCTACTAACTGGACAAAGTCGCTCTATAGTTTGATCGGCTCCGGGGCCAGCAAATCTTTCACCATTCAATCTACTCCAGGTCCTGTCGAGGGTTTAAATCATACAGTCTCTATATTTTATGACAATTATGCGACAGGATTTGATGAAGCAGATCTGACGGGAAGCGAACCTGTGTGGTTAGGCGTTGTTTCGCATACCCAGCAAGTCACTATTGAACAGTAGGTAGTGTAGCTAGCATTTATAAAACCGCTGAAGGACTGATCAGTCCCTGAAAACATGCTATATTTGTACTCAGGAAAGTGGTAACGGTCACTCAGCGGTTTAGCCTTTCAGCATCACCAGATCACCTGTGATTTTATTCCTTCCATCTAATGATGCAATCCTCGTTTTTGAGTATTGCCATTTTTTAGTTGAATAAAAAATCCTGCGGATAGGAACCCTGTCAGTCTTTGTTTTTTCAAAGTCGCATCCGAGTGGCCTCATTTGTTAAATTAAAATATATATATGGGAAGATCACAAAATAGCTTTATTAAACAACAGAAGGAGAAGCGCAAGCAGATGAAGAAGAAAGAAAAAGAGGAGAAGAAAAAGGAGCGTCAGGAGAATAACGCAAAAGGAGGGGACCTGTCTGATATGATGGCATATGTGGATGAGTTTGGAAACATCGTCTCAGAGCCACCCGAAGAGAAAAAAGAAGAAAAGAAATAAAAATATTAACCCCGCTAGTGCGGGGTTTTTTTATATTCTGGTTTCGATGGAAATTAGATTATTTCAAGGTTAAATTGAACTGAATGATACCCGAGGCTACCTCATTCATTAAGATTTTTATATGATTCACTCAAAATACCCTAAACTGGGTATTGACCTCGGCGTGAAAAATGCCCACCTTGAGCAAAACTTTTTCAGTAGTCCATTTTAACTAACCAACCAACAAAACCATGAACCCGTCAAGAAAGCTCACTCCAATCCAGAAGGATATGACGTAGTGCATAGAAACACAAGCGTCATCAAAGCTACCAGCTAAATAATTTAACAACCTCAACTAAAATAGAGACAAACTCACTATGAAGTTCTCCATAAGATTACTATGGTTCATGTCCATGGTATGCCCTTTTTTTAACGGGTTCTCTCAAACATTAGAAGTCCATCAGATCAGTGTCGGCCAAGGAGATGGTGCAATAATCGTAGTCCGGGACACAGCTAGATTAGGCGCAGCATTGGATTCGGCAGGAATACCGAGGCCGGCGGCCCGCATCAATATGTTTAAAACAGCCATGGATAGTGTCGTAGACCTATCGGGTACCGTTACCAAAGCAATGCTTATCGATGCAGGAAAAGGGAGTAAACAGGGGCAAAAGATCTATCAGTATGCACAAAAAATCGGAGTAAGCAAGTTTCAGTATTCCGTACTGTCCCATTATCACGATGATCACTATGGAGGATTCAAAAGCCTGGTACAGACCTATGGGATGCAGATAGACACCGCATATGACCGGGGATATTATAACAGAGCCAAAAAGCCAACGCGCACGGCACGGACAAGTTACATCAATATATTCAACAGTAACAGACGTAAGCAGGCATCCTGCGATAGCACTAACCTCTTATTGGGGACCTTAGGTGGTCAGCAGATACGACTGACCAACGTAGCCAATGCTGGATACGTGTTTGGCGATGTACATGGCGATGCGGGTGATCCTGGTTGTGGAAACGACGAGAACAACTACAGCTTGGGCTGGATCTTACAATATGGTGCTTTCAGGTTTTTTACCGGAGGCGATCTGAATGGCGTGAATTCCGGGCAAAAAATTGATTTGGAATCTTACATCGTGGATTCTGTCAGGCGTTTTGATAATTCTGTCTTTGTAGAATATAACAATACCAACGACACCATTCCCAAGAGTCATGTCTGTGGTCTTAAACTCAATCACCATGGAGGTAAGGAAAGTACTAATACTTACTTTTTGAGCAGGCTGCGACCCAAGACCGTTCTGATCTCTTGCGGGTATGATAAGGGATACAAGCACCCACGTGTAGAGGTGATCAGGAAAATTGACAGTGCCGCAACTCCCCGCTGGGATATTGGTGACTGGAAAGCCAAGCTGAGTGATCCCAATGATACACTGATCCGAAACACGGTCAAGCAGTATCTGGTCACTTCACTGATGCCTCAGTCACTCTTTGGTGGCGACGCCACACTTTACAACAGTATCGGTACAGCAGGTTCCAAGGGCGTAATTGGTGGCGATTTGGTGCTGATTGTAGATGATCAAAATATAGCCACCCAAAGCAAATACCTGGTATACTGGAACGGCTGGCAGGCGACAACCGCCAATGTGGTAACCAAAGCGGTAAAAGCTTGTAATGCAGCGGGCACCAAATACATGCAATGCCACCGAGCACCTACCCTCCAGTATTTGACCAATCACTAACACCATATGGCACTACAAATAGATCGAAGCGGCCCCATCAAGAAGGTAAAAGGCATCTACAAGAATCAACGAGATTGGTTCCCCGCAGGGAAACGAATTTTTAGTGTGGACGGATTCCCTTTTACGCTAGGCGCATTTCTGGGCGGGGATTCCGCCACCATCAACATCTTCTTTGATCCCTCACAATCAAGATTCTCTCGTCGCTTTGGGTATGAGTACGTGGGGTTGATGCAAGTAGGCGAATTTTTCATCAATCACTATTCTCTGCCGATTGATTTCTATGATGTTGGGTCTTTGATTGCCACGAATGACAACTTCATTGATTTTGGTAGAGATTACCCTTCACAGGTGTGGTACCCGGATATCTGCGACGAAGACGCTGCCGGTCATGTCGTAGACCCTCCATTTTTTGGATTATGGCAAAAGTCAAATGATGCTTCCTTTGATTTTGACGGTTTATTCCGTTTTCCCCAGAGTTATGGTGGGTTGACCCATTTTGATCCCAGAAAAAACAATGCAGCAGCGATTGGCAGAGGCGAAAACCTGACCGCTTACCTGACCGCTAATGAAAAACTGGGATTGGGAGACCTTCCGCCGTCGATCCTTATCACTGACTATATCGATCAGATAGACCCCGCAGACTATTTTATGACCACAACGGTACTACCGTCCGATAGCAGCCAGGAAGTAATAGATGATTACTTAGTCACCAATCACTATACCAGTCAAAGTTTCAAACACCCCTTCTCGAAGGTCAGACATTTAGTAAATAGTGCCGGTAATAGGTTATTAATTGAAGAGAAGGTCAGCCCTTTTTCTTTCGATGATAACCCACTCAGATATATTCTTGTTTTACCTGACCCTGAAGATGAGCAACATTTGGGAATAATAGAATTGGACGATGACTTTACAGACAACTACATAAGTTCCAGAGATAATAGTGCACCAGACCGAGTTCGGTTAAAAAACCAGATTCAAACCAATTACTCTTATAGTTTTTACGATTCAGGCAATCCGATACTCAGCAAGGAGTTTATCACATTTGCTTGTTCATATGTCTACAATGCGCAGCAGAGGAGGGTTAGTATTCAGATGTTGGAGGGTATCTCCTGGAAAATTTCCAATTTCTACAACCAACAAAATGGATGGAGCAATATCGCGCTTTCTGAGGTAAAAAGGTGTACAACTGACCTTATTAAACGCTTCAGGTTTCAGGTAGGGATTGAGCGATTTTACGAGAAACGCTTCCCTAATGAGGAAGTAGTATGGCCCAACGACTTCAAGCCCTGAATCAACCAGTATAGTGCCAATTTACCAACTACCTATTAAAGTAGATACTCACTTATGAGTCAATTAGACCAACTTAATCAAACACTCAAATCCCGTTTAAGCGATGGTAGCCTCGCGCTCAAGGCGACTGATCTTTCAGGAGATAGCAAAACGCAATGGACCAACCTTATCGGTGCCCAATGGCCGCTGACCGGTGCGAGTGTGGGGGACATTGCCAATAACAAATTCACGGTGACCGGACAGGGTTCACTCTGGAATGTAACAAAAGCCTTCACCATCAACTTCGTCTCCGTCGAGGATGCTGTTGCATTCGAAGTGCTCAGCGGTGATTTGCCTGCTTCATGGCACTTTTCGGAGAGCTTCAGCGATCTATCCGGTTCTTTCCTGGATTACATCAAGTTGTCCAAAGCTCAACTCATTGCGACATCCTTTGATCATGCCATTACCACTCCTGCGATTTCACTCAAGTCCGGCCTCAACTTTTACGGGCAATCAGATGCATCCCAAGCGTTGAAAAGTGTTAAAGCTCTTGATCCATCAATAACTAGCCTAACCTTAGCAGGAACTATTGTTGTAAATGAAGGCAAAACATCTGTAGATCTGCAATCATCCGTGGCCGATTTTGCGCCTACATTGTCCACCCCATCAATCAAATTGACGGTTGATCCAACGAAGCCACAGGGCGAAACTGATGTGGCACAGCTTGTGGGGACGCTGCAGGCAACTGATTTTAATTTTCCTTATTCTTTTGAAGTGCCTACCGTTCAGGGTCCACTAGCTCAGCTTTATTTTACCTTACTCAATAGACTTTCAGATGGCAACCTTACGTTCAAAGCCTCTGATCTCGGTACAACGACTTCGCCGGTATTCTCATCGACAGTAGGTGCTGACGAGCTGTCACTCACTTCGGCGACTGTGACCAAAACAGATGATGTACTTACGGTAAAAGGTCAGGTCGATATTTTTCAACTTGAAGCAACAACACCTATCACGATTGATATTGTTGAAGAGTCAGGTGAGTTACAGTTTACACTATCACCGGATGCGCTACCATCAGACTGGAATCTGTCTTCGAGTTTTTCTCAGCTTGACAAAACCTTTTTTGATGGTATCGTTTGGCAATCAAAGTTTCTTATAGCGACATCTTATGTTCATCAGATCACCTCACCTACTTCGGCACAGCTGGCAGTAGGTTTAAATTTTGTAGGAGAGACTTCCGCCTCCGGTGTTTTTGCGATTCTTGCCGATCTCCCAGGAAGTTATGATTCAATTCCGCTCCAAGGTCTGATCACCAAGTCGGAGACGAAGTATACCATAGATCTAAATGCCTCTTTCTCAGAGGATATGCCCCTGGCCCTTATAGGCTTTGAGGCGATTACGCTGAAAAATCCGATCACTTTCGATCTATACAGTCATCCCGGCAGTGGTGATGCACCCGATCAAAACGGAGCCAGGTTTTCCGGTACACTTTCGGCGGGAGACCTAAGCTACAAAGCATATCTGGAGGTGCCGGTAAATGCTGACCAATGGGTCTTGATCAAAGATGCCACACTGGATATAGACAACCCTACAAAAGCTCTTGCACTGTCCTCAGGGGTTGCACTCTCGCAGTATTTCCCCACGGACTTTTTGAGTTTGAATAGTCTTTCAGTAGATGAGTTGACTTTTAAGTTTTTGCTTAAAGAAATCAAGCGGGCTGCTTCCTATATCAAGTTTACGCTCAAAGATGATGACTCCGGGCAGAGTAGAAAATATGTTGTGCTAAGCAACCCCAATATTGCTATCGACAACCTGGGAGTTGGCTTCATTTTTAACTACACACAAGGGTCAGGTAGCGATAACAACCTGGCTTTTACAGGGATATTTAGTGGCGACATTGCGATTGGGTCTGCAACGAACCTTACAATCCAGTTGATCGTGTCGCTAGGAGGGACATGGGTAATATCAATCACAGCTAATACCTTGCCTACCCTCGATGATCTGGCAGCTTTTATTTGGCCAGGAGAAGGTAAAAACAAAAGCGCAATTACTGGGGCGCTACCGGATGGTCTTGTCAAAGGTTCTTTGGCGGTGAAGCTAGCCAAAATCAATTTAGGTTTTAATCCGCTCACACCTCAATTTCAATATGTTACTTTTAACCTGGAGCAAACAGGTACTTGGGACCCACTTGGAAATGGAAAACTAACATTAAGTGACTGGTCGATAGCCCTAAAAGTAGATGCGACTAAACAGAATGAGATCACTGGTCTGCTTAACGGAAGTGTACAAATCGGATCAGTAGCAGATATAGCCATTAACCTACCTATTCCTGCTGGTAGTGAGGGGTGGACCATTTCGCTGAATGAAGGGACAGTTATTCGGTTCCCGTCACTTGGCGAAATTTTGACATTGACCGGGAATGCTTCTACGGCTGTAGGATTGCCTGAAGGAGTGTCCAATATTGGTAAGTCGGTGATCTCCATTCTCACTATCAATTTTGAGCCTAAACCTGCAAAACTGAAGAGTTTCGCTTTCGGCATGGATAGTGATGGGGCCTGGACCATTATTCCAAGTGTATTGAGTATTGATAAAGCCAGTGTCAACGTCCAGGTGACTAATGAGGGAAGCACATATGAGACGATAGGATATGTCCAAGGACTCGTTTCGATATTTAATAAGTCTGTGTTGGTAGTAGCCTCTCGAGGGACCACATCCGATCCTTGGAAGCTTGCCTTGTCTACGCGAGATACCATACACATTCCGGGCCTGAAGGATCTGGCTGGCTGGATGCTACCAGGTGATATGGTGACTTACATTCCAGAGGCATTCATGCCTTTTGGAGCAGGATTTGACCTCCAAACGCTGAACATGGATTTTGATCTGACCAGTAAAAAGCTGAATCAGATCACATTTAATATCCTAAACAGTCAGCCCTGGAAGGCAATTCCTACCTATCTGACCTTAGATGATGTCATTGTTGCAGCCACAATCGGTCGAGCTAGTGATGCATTGAGTCTGACAAAGGCTCATATAGCCGCCAAATTTGAGGTAGGAAGTGCGATCATCAATTTCACAGCTGATAAGTCAGAACCAGCAGCTAATTGGGTATTGACGGGTAGCCTTGCTAATGAGGTCACGCTGGATTTTAGTTCCTTATTGGAAAAACTTCAACTGTCGTCAAAATTCAAGATTCCTACAGAAGATTGGTTGCCCGCTGTTTCGGTGACCACCTTAAACATGTCTACAACTCCCCAGGAGGGGATCTACCATTTTGATGGCACGGCTGATGTATCCTGGAATATTCCTTTCCTTGATATACAGTTTCCCTTGAAGACTCTTGGGGGCATCATTGATTTTACTTATCAGAAAGACACGCCCGATTCCAATTCCTTCAGTGCTACCATTTTTGGAAAGCTTCAGTTCAGTTCCATAGAAGCAAATTTGGGACTTACGTTGGATAACAAGGGTACTAACCTCATTTTCAGTTCCACTATCACACCGACTGATTCACAAAACATTTCCATGTCGCAAGTCGGTGATAGTATGGTATCAGGTGAAGGCAACACTTGGAGCGATCTGACACCAACAGACCTTGACAATAGCAAAATCAAGTTTGCTTCTTCCTATATTTATTTTAATCAGGCTGATAGCAAGTTTTTCCTTTACGGAGGTCTGAGCAATTTTGGGGATGCTATTTACCTGAGCAAAAATGCTGGAACCGACGCAAATCCGGAGAAAGGTTACTTGTTTGCTTTTGCTCTGGCCGATGGCTTTCGGTTTTCAAATCTGTTTTCTTCGCTTTCGATTATCGATGACATCCTGACGATTGATAAGGCCAGCTTGCTGATGACTAGTTTTCAGATCACATCAGCATCGGCGCTTAAAACGGAGGTTGATGCGATTGTGGAAATTTCCACTAAGCCTGGCGCAATTACCTCCCCCATCACCGTTTCTCAGCTTCCATCGGGTGCACTTGAGCCAGGTATGCACATTTATGCAGCACTGAGTTTCGGGTCTACTTTATTTTCCAGAATACTACAGCTTCAGCAGACAAGTGACGCCCCTGACGTAACTATATATGCCAGCATCACCAAAGACTCTACCAAGTCTGTTTTTAAAGCGGAATTCGCTGAATTTTCAATGTTTGGGGCAGTTACTTTTGGCGGTGCAGACGCTGGCAAAGGAGTAGCACTTACCTATTCCCCTGGCAACAAAAATCAGTTTACCCTGGCTGGTAAAATTACCTTTACACTCTTTTCCAATGACTACGCCTTTATAGGAAATCTGGTAAGTGATACGGAGAAAACCAGCTTTTCTGTAACTACCGCAAATCAGCAGACCATTCCGTCACCTTTTGGTTTGCCACCCGCGATGACCATTAATGAACTGGTACTGGACGTCATCTATACTTATGCCGACAGTACAGATGAGGGGAGCACGCCGGCACCCTCTAGCGTGGACCTTAAAATTGGGGGTAATGTTAATATCCTTGATACTGTTGGTTTCGTTTCCACTTTTTATGTCATTAACAACAAGCCTGTTTATCTGGAGGTAGCCGCTACCCAGGACCTGCCTATTGGTAAGTTCTTCAATAAGTTGATCCCAGGAGGGGCATGGCCTACGGAGTACTTCGACATCACCTTCAAAAATGGCAAAATCTACTACTACAAGAGTGCCAATGATACGAGTAATCCAAAACGATTTCCGGATAAAACTGATGGATTCAATATCTCATCCATCGTTGAGCTGTACATCGTCAAGGCCATTGATATCCCAGTCAGTGCTAATATCAATAGTAAAGGAATCAAGCTTTCGGCCGGGTTACCAGCTCAGATAGATTTTGGGTTTTTAAAGATTGCCTCTCCTACGAAATCCGGAAGTACATACACAGGAGTGCCTGTGCTTTATATTGATACGCAGGCGGCGAATACGACTTTTGGACTACGAGCTGGCTTTAACTTTTTTCAGGAAGCGTTCGGGGATATCGATGTCAACCTTCGCAAGCAGCAAAACGAACTCCTGGTTTCAGGTACATTAGAGTCTGCACAGCCTGCTGACCAATTCGGTCAACTAAGTGTTGGGTTTACTTATAGCAAGTCTCAAGGCTTTAAAATTACTAATTGGCCAGCGTTTAATATGGTCACTGATGCCATTGACTTTGTCAAGAAGATGAAGGGCCTCTACTCCGGAGCAGGTGGGCCATGTAAAGCGTTGGTGGATTTTATTACCGATAAAGCTTTTAGAACAAAGTTTAAGGTCACACCAAGTGTTACAACATCAGGAGGGCAATTGACCTTTGTTATGACTGGGTCTTACCAAGTGTACGTCATAGGTGTAGGCGACCCCATTGTCGATGTAGCATTTCCCGGGCAACTTAAATTTTTGATTCCTAATACGCTGAAATTCAGTGAACTGTGGGGGAAGCTATTAGATTCTGTAGAGGGTGCGGCAGAGGAGTTTGTCAAAGGAATCTTGAATGACAAAGAGCAGTTGGAGAAGTTTATGGCAGCCGTATTCGGTACCGAGCTAGCTAAAACTTTCATCGCACAATTTCTGTGT
>JAHCMJ010000015.1 GCA_019192485.1 Cyclobacteriaceae bacterium HetDA_MAG_MS6
GCCCAGTAACCCTAATCCTATGACCCCATTGTAGCTGCTATTTAAGGCATCATCTATGGCATGGCCTATTAATAACGGAAAGAGCAAAGCCAGTCCTGCTTCCAATAGGATCAGTAGTAAGTTGAAGATAAATCTGACCTTGTATTTTTTGATAAGTGTCGTGAAATTCATTCGCTATTGCACTCTTTCCCAGACTTCATCATCTCCAAAACCATAGTAAGAATAGCTCACATTAAGCTTGTCTGGGTTGGGCATTTCAAGCTCTGCCTCTACTTCATAGTTCTCCTTAGCATATTCAATCATGTAATTGGCGGTTCCTTCTCCATTTAGGAACTGGATATCATTCATAACCAAGATGTTCATGGGTTCGGTCTCATTACTACTATTCCTTATACTGAGAGCATAACAAACCAGCTGACCATTTACTGACTTGAACTCATAAACTATGCTGAATTCTTCACCATCCATTTCATAGTCAGCAAGCCACTTTCCGATCAAATCATCAGCAGACCGTCTTGGCTCTTGTTTGACGGTTAGCATTGCAAATGCTGCTATAATTACTAGTACAAGCTTCATTTTACCAAGGTTTGGTCAGGAGAGACCCTTGTTTTGATAGCAGACTCTTCGGGCTGCCATCCGGGATGTTTTACCAAATAGTTCCAGGCTTCTTTCCAGGTTTTAGCCTTTTTCAGATCGCTGAAAATTCGGAGGAACTCAGCAAAATGTACCTTAACTGGATTGATGGTATTGATGGGCTTTGTCAATCCATACTTTGGCCGATGCTTTTCTTCTTGAAAGGTTCCGAATATTCGGTCCCAAATGGAAAACACCGCTCCGTAGTTCTTATCCAGATAGATTTCATCAGACCCATGATGCACACGATGTTGTGAGGGGGTCATAAAGATTTTTTCAAACCACCCTAGCTTGCCAATAATTTCTGTGTGCAACCAAAACTGGTAGGTCAATACAAGCACCAAGCAAAGCAATACGATGTATGGATTGAAGCCCATTACAATAAGTGGCAAATAGAAAACCCAAGTCACCAGACTGTCTATAAAAGAGACGCGCATCGCAGTAGTGTAATTGTAAATAGGCGAGCTGTGGTGAATGCTGTGGTAAGACCAAAGAATTCTGACCTTGTGCTCAACAACGTGCTCCCAGTAATAGATAAAATCAAGCAAAACAAAACACAAAAGGGTAGTCCATAGGTTGATCGGGACCTCCCACGGAATCAGGTCGCCAATAAGCAAGAAACCACCTAGAAAAATGATGTTGCTACCCTTTTCCAAAAGCTGAGCCACCAGAAAAACGGAAAAGCTTGCCCACATTTCGCCTAACCGCCATTTGGTGATTTTCTTTTTATATAATTCCACAAAGAATTCAACAACGGCCAATCCTACAGAGAAAGCAAAAATCCCGAAGATGATCAGGTTGATGTTTTCCTCCATGGCAATAACTACTTCATTCATGATGATCTGAATTTGATTTGACATCTGTTCTTACAGAAATCAAAACTAGAAGTAGGTATGCTCGATTATGTGTCCGTTTTGGACAACTTAAGTGATAGCGATGTAGATCTCTGTGATTTGGGAGTCTTCGGTCAGGTTTTCATCAAAGTTGGGGTAGAATTCCAGGATGGGAGCATCTACCAATTCATATCCGATATCTGTCATCCAGAAGGCATAGATTTCCTGATAAAAGCCTTCCAAACTTTTTGGTGATCCCTGATGCTTGAATTTGGCATATTTCTGTCGCTTATGGGTTTTGATTCTGAAAAGTTCAGGAGGTTCAAAATCCAGAGAATTTTCCAGGATCAATGCGTGACGATACCTCGAATTCAAGTGATCACCGATTTCATCATCATCGATGATTTCTGTCATTAAAATGGAATGCTGTGAAAGAAGGCCTTTCTGCTCGATAGATTCTAGAAATGTTTGCCAATGGGCATAAACCTTATCCATGTCCCGATAGTCGCCATGGTACTCAAGGAAGAGATAATCGAAATTGTGCAGCACTTCAATTTCAAATTGAAGCTTCTGGCAGTTGTGATCAGCTCGGAGATCAAAGTTTTTTTGTATCTCTTGCCGAATTGCTTCTGAGTTGTTTCGATAGTCTTTTGGCGATGAGCCATATCGCTTGCTGAAAGCTTTACTGAAGGCAGACCGGTCTTCAAAACCCACTTGGTAGGCAATTTGCGAAATACCCATATTGGAGTATTTAAGAAATTGTGCTGCTTTCTCAAGTCTTAAGCGCTTCACATATTTACCAATAGTCTCACCATGAATGGCCTGAAATATCCGGTTGATGTTACGGTAAGAATAACAACAAATAGATTCTACCTGCTGAATATTGATTTCCTCACTTAGATGCTCTTCCAGATAGGTCAATAGCTTCTTATAGCGTATGAGTTGAAGGTTGATTTCGGTTCCTTTCAATTTGTAGTCCTTAGAGGAATTACTGTCAACTACTACATAACGCACATATGCGCGTTATATACCTTTCAAATATACCGTACTATTCCATGAGGTCCAATGGACTTACCACATCCTTCAACGAAGTGGTACTTACGTGGGTATAGATTTCGGTTGTTCTAGAACTGCTATGCCCTAAGAGTGTCTGGATATACCGTAGATTCGTTCCATTCTCCAGCAAGTGTGTCGCAAAACTATGTCGCAAAGTATGTGGTCTCACTTTCTTACGGATACCAGCATGATTGACGGCTTTTTGCAAGACCTTTATTACGCTACTGGCGCTGTAGGCTTTCCGGGGAGCTCCTTCAAAAACATAGATGGAAGGCCGGAATTGCTGATAGTACTTTCGCAATAGCGATAATAAAAGGGGAGATAGCAAAGTATGTCGGTCTTTCACTCCTTTGCCCTCACGAACCCATATGTTCATAGTGGAAGAGTCGATATCCATTGGCTTTAAATTAAGGAGTTCTCCTACCCGCAAACCCGCCGCATACAGTGTGGTTAGCATTGCCTTGTGTTTTAGATTGTTACAAGAAGATAAGATACTTTGAACCTCCTTTAGCGAAAGCACCACCGGAAGCCGGTTGGTCTTTGGAGGTCTTTCCAGGTCATAATACTGCCTTTCATGCCCCAGGACCTTTTCTGCATAGAACTTGATAGCATTGATCGACTGATTTTGGTAAGACCTGGAGATTTTTCTTTCCCTGATCAAGCGCAGATGATATTGCAGAATATCGGTTTTGGTGATTTGATGTAATGGTTGTGGATAGTTGTTTCGTAAAAACTGGCGGAACATAGATACATAGGTCTTTCTGGTGGCCGGACTATACCAGCTAAGATCTAGTTGCGCCTTCATTGCTTCTACTGCGCATTTGTATTCCTGGTTTCGCTTTTCATGCCACCATTGTTGTTTCATGTGGACAATTACGAGTTTTTATAGATAAGTCTTACTTTTATAAGTACTTATAAACGACTATAAGCATTTATAAAAATGAATAATCTAAGTCCAGCCTTTTGTCTACATTGTAAAAAACCACTTACAGGCAGGTCAGATAAGAAGTTTTGCGATTCGCACTGTCGCAATACCTTCAATAATCAAAACAAATCCAAAGACGAGGCTTACATCCAGGCGGTTAATGCCAGGATAAGAAAGAACAGAAGAATCTTAAAGACCCTTTCTCCTGAAGGAAAAGCAACTGTCCGGAAAGATATCCTGGATCAGATGAAATATGACTTTCGATACTTTTCTGGGATTTACAAGAGCAAGCAACTGGTATACTACCTCGTGTATGATTATGCCTTTGCACCTACCACCGACCAAAACGGGGTCGAAAAAGCGATCATTGTGCAGCAGCAAGACTATATGGACCAGTTGAGTTTTTCGATCTGGAGAAACAATGTCCAATAGTTGACAAGTTGAAATGCAGCTTAAATATGCAAGCAACTCCACTTGTCGTCAACCAATACTCACTTTCGAAAAGTCACAAACCTAAGTCAATGATCATCTGATCGCCCCTGTAATCCACGGTCCGATTTGGTGTCGATACTGCCATGCCAAGCCCATTGCTAGTGGTAGCCAGCACAATGCTAAAAACCCTTCGCTCCTCCATACCAGGGAACAATCCTTGTCTTTTGCCTACGGTCAATTTTTGTGAAGCATCATCCCACGAGAAGCGTATGGTGCTGTACGCGCCGTCTTCATAATCGTAACTATCCCCTTCGTCCTCGTACAGTACAAACTGACCGTCTGCTCCCGGGTAGATACGTATTTCGATAGGGTCATCATACTTTTCCTCGGCATACTGAATATCCGGGCCAAATGGTACGATAGCCCCTGCAGGTAAATAAAGCGGCATCAGGTCTAGTGGACAGTCCATGCTGACATGTTGACCACCGTTATGGCGTTCGTTGGACCAAAACTGGTACCACTGCGTACCTGTAGGTAGATAAGTAGATACCTCTAGTCTGGACTTGTCTAGTGCCTTCGGCTGCGGAATTCGCCAACCGAAGTCAAGGACAGCCGCATAGATATCGTCGTAATACTCCAGCTTAAAATCGTAGAGCCTGTCACCTTCTAGCTTGATCTTAGCGGTGTTGAGTATTTCGGCGTGACTATTCCAGTCATCTATGATCAGTTGACCGTCGATCCAAAGCCGTACACCATCATCCGACGATGTTACAAATTCATATTCACCGGTGGTCTCGGTTCTGATCTTTCCCTCATAGCGAATGGAAAAAGAATCAATAGGCATACCCTCAAAAGGTTCTTCGGAATGTCTAAACTTGATGCGACTCACCTTCTTTTCCGTGACCTTTTCCTGAAACTCTCTGCCCTTGAAGTAAGTCGCTTTGACATGACCTTCTTCGCCTTCTGGCGAAACAAAGTGAGTACCAAGAACTGATGCCACCTCAGGGTGATACATCCACTGGGTCACAGGATCCACCAAGAAAGCTGAGCCAAACATAAACTGGTCATCCAGGTCGTCTACGGCCGGATCATCTGAATAGTCCATCATCAAGCTACGCATAGGGGTATAGTCATTGGTGTGGATCTGATGAGCCAGGGAGTACAAGTAAGGCATCAGGCGATATCGAAGTTTGCTGAATTTGGCCATACTTTGGTAAAACTTCGTTTCTGGGCCACCGAATTGCCAGATTTCACGTGGTGTATTGGAGCCATGCGATCGGAATATGGGATTGAAGGCTCCAAACTGAAACCAGCGGGTGTACAGTTCGGCATAGGCCGGGTCCTTACATCCGTTTTTATACAGCCCTCCGACGACGTTGACCAACCACCCACCGATATCCTGGGTCCAGTAGGGGATACCCGCCATGCTAAAATTCAATCCCGTAGATATCTGCCTGTCCAGGACCTCGTAGCTGCCCACGATATCTCCGGACCAGGTGACTGCACCATATCGCTGCTGTCCGCTGAAGGCAGATCTGGTGAGAATACAGACACGTTTATCTTCCGAAGTCGCTCTTTGATTTTCGTAAACCCCCTGAGTATTCAACAGGGTAAAGGGATTGAGGTACCTGGCAGCAGAGCCCGGGTAGATGTTGCCGGCCTTTTTAGTTTCCTTGATAATATGCTCCTGGTCCAGTACCTCCCACAGCTCTGGCTCTGAGCCATCCATCCACCAGGCATCTACACCGATAGAAAACAGGTTGTTGTTGAGGTGCTTCCAATACAGGTCCCTGGCCTTAGGATTAAAAGCATCATAAAGCACTCTAGGTCCAGCGTCATAGTCGTAGACGTATCCACTTTGGATCATCTCCTGACCAACATCCGTTGCTTTGCCGAGCATTGGCCAAAAGACGATCATAAATCGGGTGTTGTAATCCTGATGAAGCTTATTGATCATCATTTTCGGGTTCGGGTATCTCTTGGAGTTCATTACTGTCGAGCTCCAGAGATCAAAGTCATCTCCCCAGTAACGCCAGTCCTGTACGATCAGGTCTAGCGGAAGCTTCCGGTCCCGATAGCCTTTCACGATGTCCAGCACTTCCTGCTGCGTCTTATACCTTTCCTTGCTTTGCCAATAGCCATAGGCCCATTTGGGTAGCATGGGAGCCTTGCCCGTCAAATCACGATAGCCGCTGATGGCTTCATCCATGGTGTTGCCTGCTACTAGGTAGTAGTCGATGCCATCCCCGATCTCTGACCAAAAGGACATACCACTCTCATCGTCTTTGAACTTTGTCTGCGAATAATTATCCCACAGGATGCCATACCCCTTGGAAGAAACCAGGAAAGGATTAATCGCCTCAAAGTTGGATTGCACCAAAAGCCTTTCATGTCCTCGTAAATTGAAGTGACCGTCTTGAAACTGACCCAAACCATACACGCCCTCATGATCCTCTAACTCAAATGATTGTCTGAAACTGAGGGCCTTCTCATTCGGATCAGTGTACTGTTCAAAACCATGTGTATTCTCAGCTACGATAGGTCGCCCATTTGCATCATAAAACGAGAAGTTGCCAGAAGACTTGTCGAAGCGCACTTCCAGCTGAGGCGTTCGTAGAGAAAGGCGATCGTTTCGATTCTGGACCTGGGGCTTATACTGCTGTTCCGATATCACTACCAAGCTTTTCTTGGGAGGTATTGAATCTAACGTGCTTCTATATATTCTTACGACGCCTGTCCCATAAAATTCTGCAAAGATTTTTTGTGACTGCCAATTGATTTCGACTCCTCGATCTGTCAGATCATACTCTACACTGTCTTGTCGGCAACTTGCCATGAGGATGGTGCACCCTAGGGCCAGTAGAAAAGCTCTTTTCATTTTGCTTATTTATTGAATATTGAATTTTCGAATGCTACGAACGGTATCTTTCTCTAAGATGATCTCTGATATCAATTTGTACTCACCTTGTGAAGATGGCATGGTCACATCGAATTCCAGTATTTTCCGGCCAAAAGGCTTGATAGTGGCAGGCTGAGATTGGGCTGCAATGAGTTGCTCGCCTTCGTACAAGTTGAGGGATACATCTCCGGTCCACTCTGTTTCGAAATCATTGATGGCATACACAGGAGCATCCACTTTGCTATTGGCTTTGTAGCTGGTATGCCATAGGTCAATCATATTACAGACCCTGGCAAATTTGGGTTTGACATATTGCAGTAGCAGTGGATCTATAACCAGATTTTCAACGTCGAGGAATATGTCGCTGGTTTGGCCTCGGGGTTCCTCTGGTCGGGAATAGCCAAGTCCGCAAAAGTGCATGATGGCTGCACATTTTCGGTGACACCTCCAAAACTCCGTCAGAATGGCCACGTTTTCTGCTCGAATCTCAAAGCGTTCTTCAGCTGTCAGGTCTTCTCCCCAGACAGTTGCATATACTTGGTCTGTAAGTGTAGTGGGTGAGCCATCTCGGTTGATCCACAGCCAATCGTATTCGTTGATGATCACGGCGTTTTCAAATCGAGATCCATCTGGTACAGGCGCATGTTCGTTGGGATCATTATGCGGGTCTCGCTCTTTGGCAAAGAAATCTACCAGGTAACCATCTGGTGAGGGCTTCTTGCCTCTGGTGTACTCATAAAAGAGGTAAGGATGAGACTCAATAGGATCAGTATCTCGCACTGGTGGTGAAAACCAGTTGTCCCAGGGACGATCAGAAAGGTCAAGATGTCGGACAGCACGGATGGCTTTACCAGACTCTGTCGATACCGTTTCATTTTGAGCATCCCAGATCACCACACTGGGGTGATTCCATCGCTCTCTCATCCAGTTTTCAAAGTCCGCAATCAGTGATGGCGCAAAAACTCCGTATTGATACCAGTAAAGGTATTCATCCTGGATAAGAAATCCCGTCTCGTCCGCAATATCATACCATATCTCAGGAGGGAAGCCTATCGAATATCGGATGCTGTTCCAGTTCATTTCTTTGAATGAAAGGTGAAGATCCCGTACCCAGTCCTTGTCCCAAGGCAGCTGACCTCGATTTTCATCCTCGAAGAAGCGGAAAATGGTAACATTGGTGCCGAGCATAGGGTAGGGCTTACCGTTGAGTAATGCCATTCCTTTTTCGGGATCGAAGGTGAAGCTTCGCATCCCGAAGCGTTGCGTTTTGGTATCACTACCAGTGGATAGCTTCAGGGAATACAGGAATGGATCTTCTGGTGACCATAGCCTGCAATCTTTCATGGGTACTTCAAAGTCAATGCGATTGGTCTTATCGGCTAAAATAGCTGTCTTGGATGTGCCACCTTTGATCACTACTTCTTCCAACTTAGCTGTGCTTACCACGTAGTCTAATGAAAAATTATCAATGGGAAGGTCACTTTTGATTTCTGCAACGACCCTTAGTTTTTCGTTTTCGATGTCCGGGACGATCTGCACATTTTCGATGAAAGGGAAGTCCGATACGATCAGTTTGACATCGTCGTACAACCCGGCAAAGTGCCAGTTTTTTTCCAGGTCTGTACGATCATTGGGGATGGAGTCCGGTATGTCAAATTCCGTGGCGCCAAGTCGAATGACCAATTCATTTTCCTGCCCTGGCTTGAGATGATCAGCAATGTTAAAATAGGAGGGTGTCAGACACCATGGGTTGAATCCGGCGTCCTGACCATTTACAAATACTTTGGTGCCATACTTGGCTTTGTTTACTTTTAGCAAAACCACCGCTCCGATCTCGTCTTCATTGAGCGTAAAAGCCTTACGGTACCAATAGTAGTTTCTCCCGCTAAAGCGAGTCCCTGTACTATCAAAAGAAGGAACAGCCATCGAAACGATACCTGGCACGGGTATAGTTCGATCAAATCGGTCAGGAATTTTTTCGCCTTCAAGGGTTTCTGTTATCTCCCAATGTCCATTTAGACTGATTTCGTTCCGTTGTTTTTTCGAGGATTGGCATGCGGTGATCATCAGAGCCGCCAGTATCCAGATCAGTGTTTTGTGTTTCAATGTAGTGCGATTAACTTATGATAAATTGATATCTACGACTTGGCCTTGTTTTCGACTATTCTCTGCCATAAAACCCATGATATGACTCTCTATCGAAGCATCAATGGTAGAAGTGAGTAGGGTGGGGTCTTTTTGAGAGACAGCTTGTACCCAATCTGCAACGATCCTCCAGTCTCCACCGCCATGCCCGTCAGTTTGTTGTTCCCAGGTTTCGCTAGCTCCTGTCCTGAAATCCGTCCAAGTGTACTTGCTCATATCACCAACAATATCTCCCATGGATCCCATGATACGGGTACGTCGGCCGTGATATGAGGTGAATGCTTCCATAGAGAATGCTGCCGTGACATCATCCTCAAACAGTATATTGGAGGTGTAATGGTCCGGCTGATCATTGTCCATGCGATACACGCATCTGCCATAGTCTGATTCTTTCAGATAGGTCATGATGGCCTCACCCTGAGCCGACGGATCCTCTGGCAGGTCGAAGTGATGCAACCAGGTGCGATCAAGATGATAAATTTTCAGGGCAGAATAGGGGCATGTATCCTCAATGGCACAGCCGTCCGTGCACCTGCTAGTGCTGCCTTGGGGGGCATTGTCAGACTTAAACCAGCTTAACGACCCAAATGCCTGTATCTTTTTACTTTTCTTACCCAGCATCCATTTGATGATATCAAGATCATGACAAGACTTTGCCAGAATAATGGGAGTGGTTTTTTCAGAATTGTGCCAATTGCCTCGCACATACGAATGACTCATATGTACATGCTGAATGGGCTCAAAGTGTTGGATGCTTACCACTTCGCCCAGTAATCCTTCCGATACTATTTTTTGCAGTTGTTGGAAGTATGGAGCATATCTTAGGACATGACATACTGCCACGATATTGCCGTTTTTCTTGGCTGAAACCAGGATATCCCTGCACTCCTGCTCTGTAGGAGCTATTGGTTTTTCTAGTAAGATATCATAGCCCATTTCAAGCGCCTTCATACAAGGGCCATAGTGCAGGTCATCCGGAGTGGAGATGATCACTGCATCTGCAAACTTAGGTCTGTCGAAGACATGCTCCCATGTCACGAGGGCATTCTTCTTTTTGATATTATGCTTATCGGCGTAGCGTGACCTCCTGATGTCTATAGGCTCTGCTACCCCCACTATGTCCAGGTGATCTGGATATTCCAAAGCATAATTACCGTAAACGTTGCCGCGATTTCCGGCGCCTAAAGTAATAGCCGTGACAGATCGGCTGGGTGGTTTGGCTGGGTTGGGGAGGATTAGCTTGTGACCGGACACCGTGGTGGCCCAGCTTGACAGGGGAAGTGCCATGGTATTTGCTGCAATCAACCCTTTCAGGGCATCTCTTCTGGTATACTTTTTCATTATTTTACTTGTTTTTGCCTGACCTCAATTTACTCAAAACCAGCCGCTTATTGGATCAGCTTCAACCGGCCAAAGAGGGAAGCATCTATCCAACTGTCCAGTCCTTCTGGTACCGTACCTATGAAATTTTCTCTGCCGTTACCATCGTCGTCGCAATAAGCAATAGAAAAACCCAGCACCTTACCTGCTTCAAGGGACAAGGGTTTGTTCTTTGAAGTTCCATACTGAAAAGTATTATCATATATCGGAATGGCCATCTCCCAGGTATAGACATTACCAGCCTTGCCGATGCTTATTTTCAAATGGTTTTCGAATAGAACTGGTTTCCCTGAGACATCCAGGTCAACCACTTTACCATCTTTGGCAGCAATGTGGTAAGCAAATGCATTGTAATTATTTTGATGTAAGCCTCCGGACATATCCGGATCCACAAAGACCTCAAGAAGGTCATCTTCCCAATAATCATCCAATGGATCTTCGATATCATCTACGAGCTGATCGTCTGTGATTTGCACCAATAGATACAGGTACTTTTCAGACCATAGTGCTTTGTACTTACCAGAAAAGTCTTGAGGGCTTGATAGTTCTGCGGCATCAGGTAACCATTCGTTGGATATGCTTGCCCAGGGCGCACCTTCCCACAAAGTTTCTGCTTGCCCATCAATCTTTACTTTTTTGTCAACATTCCTAGCTTCGTAGCTTTGGTCGATCGATTCGATGGCCAGCAACCAGTCAGTACTGCCTGCCGCGTTTTGACCAGGCGTAGTGAATGCTACGGGCTCGGATGTCTTCAGAAAGTCGTCTCCTGCACTTTGATATTTACCAGAGGTGGGATCAAACCATTTAGCCTTAAGCCTTTTATGGTTTGTGGGTAGTGTTAATGTAAAGGTTCTTTGAGTTTTGGCTGATGGTGGGATATATACGGCATAACCTAATTTATCAGCAGCGTAAGACACGGTGATGTAATCGGTCTGCCCATATTTGCCAGCTCCAGCGCTGACGATGGAGCCCTCAAGGTCTGGCTCATAAGTGTGCCATCTCCGATCTTCGAAAAAACGTCTGAAATATCCCATTTGAATGGCTCCGGGCATGTCTTTTACTTTTCTCCATTCCGGGGTGACTTTCCAGTTCCAGCTCCCGTAAGCATGACCACTGCCTCCACCCAAGACAGACCAGTAAGCTTGCCTCCTGACCACTGAGGGGAAATCGAGTTCATCGGGATTTTGAGGAGCTCCGTCGCCTTCGTACTGAGATTCCCCCAGTATGATAGGTCTGATCGGACGTTTGTAGTACTCAATATGATTCACCTCATAGACCTCTTTCATATCACCCCGTTTCAAGATGGTTAACCATACATCTTTGCCACCATAATAGGTATAGGTCATCGTGTAATCCAGCCATCCTTGCGATGAGTAGGGCAATACATCGCTACTGCTATGAGAAGATGCCGCATGAAATGTTTGTAGCTGCAAGGGGCTTTCTCGCTCTATAGCCACCGCTAACTCCCGATAGTGATCCAGGTGACCTCCCGGGTCGTTATCACCGCCGAGTATCCAATTGATGTTGGAGTGATCTTTGAATTTTTTACCTAGATATTTGCCAAATACCCGCATATTCTGAGGACCATTTTCGGTAAGCGCCTCTGCCCAATCGCCTCCACAGCAACCCTTCCATACGGCAGTGATGGCGATGACCAGATCTAATTTTTCAGCTTCTGATATTACCCACTTCACATGGTCGAAATAAGGATCGTAAGGTGTGGTCACATCAGTGTAGCTTGTGAATGGGTCGTCTCCGTAGATATTACTAAGCTTTTCTTCTGGATTGGCCAATAGCGAAGTCTGAATAACGTTGAACCCTTGCTCTTTTCTGATCTTCATGAGCGCGACGGCATCTTCTTTGGTCAAGTTGGTGAACAGTCTCCATGCCGTTTCAGCATTGTAGAAAAATGGTGCTTCATTTTGATCGACAAAATAGCGACCATTCTTGCTGATCTTGAGTGGAAAGGCTGGCGATCCTCCAGCTATGGCCGTGCTGATGGTGGCGAAGATAAGAGCCCCTAGAATTAATATGTTTTTGCAGTGTTTCATATCATTAAGATCGTACGATAAATACTTTATTAGTCCTTACTAGTAAAAGACATTGCGGATAGCAAAACCATCACAATATGTAGTGTATTTGGTGTGATTCCCGCTTTAAGAATTGTTTATATTTTCATCAGGCTTTTACCGGGATGTAAAATTCACTTACAAGAACTATTTTTTCTTGGAGTTAGTTACCTAATTAGATAACATTGCTAAATGGATGAAAAGTCTTTAAGGAACATTTTCTACTACAAAAACTATTACTTAGACTTCTTTGAAACTCTTCAAGATAAGGTTAAGAGGAAGTTTAACTGGACACTGAAGTTGGTTGAAACAGTGGAAAGGATTCCTTTAAAGTATTTCAGACATATCGAAAGTTCAACGGGACTTTATGAAATCCGAGTTGAGTTCGAAAGCAATATTTTTCGAGTCTTTTGCTTCTTCGATGAAGGCCATTTGGTTATTTTAATCAATGGCTTCCAGAAAAAGTCTCAGAAAACTCCAAAAAAAGAAATAGAAAAAGCCGAAAGGTTAAAAAAACAATACTTCGATGAAAAAGGTATCAAATAGTAATCTTACGTCCTTTGAAGATCATTTGGACAGACAATATGGAAAACCAGGAACTCCCGAACGCGAGGATTTTGAGGAAGGATTTGAAGCTTTTCGTTTAGGGGTGATGTTGCAGGAACTGCGTAAAAATAATGGACTAACCCAACAGCAACTTGCTGAAAAGTGCGGAACAACAAAAACGTATATCTCTAGAATTGAAAACAATGCCAGCGATATTAGGCTCTCAACCCTCATGCGGATAGTCAGAGAGGGATTCGGAGGACATCTAAGGCTCAACGTGGAGATTTAGTATAAACTTAACATATATTAAGCTCCCAGAATATGAATAACTCATCTGGAAATGATGTTGTAAAAGCAAATTCTGTAGAAGTTTTACAGGCTAAGCTTACATGGTTTGCCGAGATAGATAAGATCCACTGGCTTTTAAATGTTTGTTTTTCACAGCAACTAGTTGCCTTACAAATTAGGTAATTCGATGAAAATCAATTTTCTAGCTTAAGAGTTTTCCCATTAAAACAGAAGAAACAAAAACGTTTATGTCTAAATCGGCTTGAGCTGAATTGCCGCGCCCCCGCCACTGCCGAGATGCAGCGTGATCTGATCGTCTTTCGTTTTACTACTTTTTGAAATGCTGATGGCTTCGGGGTTGTGCTCCAAGTTTGTCTCCTCGGCGTCGGCATATGTGATGATCTCATAAGTTTGGCCACTTTCAAGGAAGTCGAGTGAGAACGTAATGGTTCTGGGCTGCTCGTCGGTAACAGATCCAACAAACCAGTCCGGCCCGTTTCGCCTGGCGATGGTTACGAACTCTCCTATTTCACCATTAATGACCTTTGTCTCGTCCCAGTCCACTGGTACATCCCTGATGAATTGGAAAGCTGGCTGCTGCGAGTAGTTTTCCACCATGTCCGCAGCCATCTGCCATGGGCTGTAGAGCACCACATATAGTGCCAGTTGTTTGGCTAAAGTCGTGTGGACTCTTGCTCCACCTTTGTCATTGGGATGCCACCTTTCACGACTACGGTCATAGCGGCGATAGAGGATATCGAAGATGCCAGGAGTATAATCAATGGGGCCAGCCAGCATGCGGGTAAAGGGCAACACCGTGTGATGTTCCGGCGTATTACCCTCACTCCAGGCGTTCCATTCCATGCCCCTGACCCCTTCGCGGGTCATCATGTTGGGATATGTTCGTCGGAGACCTGTAGGCTTGATCGGTTCGTGCGCGTTGATGGATATTTGACGCTTGGCTGCCTCCTCTACAACACGTCTGTAATGCCGGACCATCCACTGACCATGGTGGTGTTGACCTTTAGGTACGATGCCTCCGGCATAGCCAGTTTTAAGGTGATGAATTCCTTGAGATTGGAGTTCATCAAGAGCACTAATCAGATGCTTTTCGTAGGACTCCACATTTCCTCCATTCTCATGATGTCCGATTATGGAGATATTTTTGTAATTGGCGTATGCCAATACTGCTTCGATGTCAAAGTCTGGGTAGGGTGTCACAAAATCAAATGGCTCGCCTGTCCCCCAGTTTTCCCAACCTTGGTTCCACCCCTCTGCCAACACACCTTCAATACTATTCTGAGCCGCAAAATCGATATATCTTTTGACGTTTTCCGTATTAGCACCGTGGCGATCCCCTTGTATCCAGGTTTCCACACCAAGGTGCAGCGACCACCAGACGCCAACGTACTTCAATGGTTTGATCCAGTCGGTATTTTCAAGTTTATTAGGTTCATTTAGATTCAGTATCAAGTAGTTAGTGATAAGCTCTCCCGGGGTATTGCCGATCTGAATTGTACGCCAGGGGGTTTTAAATGGGGTATTTGCTTTCACCTTGATGCCATCGGGCCATGGAACCAAATCACTTTTCAGGCCGGATATATGATCGTTGCTTTTTCTGAGTCTCATACCGGCATAGTCTGTTAGGGCAGCTTCGTGCAAACTCAGGTAGACTCCGTTATTACATTGGATGGTAATGGGAGTATTGGCAGAATCTATTTCAGATACTCGTGAGTTTTGATATGAATATTCGTAAGAGTCTGGGTTTCCGGGTATCCACCAGGCTTTATCAGGTTGCGCCAGGTTGAAATGGGTGTGTTCTTCCAGAATGTCAAATTGTTGCAGGCCTTGTTGCTCTGGAAAAAGATATCTAAACCCTACTCCATTGTTATAAACCCTGAAAACGATTTTGAGCTTGAGGTTTTCCGGATTTCTTAATGAAACTTCTGCTTGTATGTAATGATTCCTAATGCTACTGACTTCTCCCCAGACTTGTTCCCAGGTTTCGTCGTAGCTGCTTTGTCGAATAGATTCGATGCTTAGCCCTTTTTCAAAAGCGTTTTGTTCTGAAAGCGTGAAACCCATAGCTGACGGTGCGATAAGCTCTTCTCCACTGTAAGCAACCTGATAAGTTGCCTGACCATCTTCGGTGATGGCGAAATGTACTTTGGTTTTGCCATCCGGTGATGATATGTCGGCATAAGACTCAGGTTGGCAGCTGGTTAGCAGCGAAAACCCTACAATGAATAAAGTTAGACCCCAAAGGTTGTTGCTCATGGTGTAGTCATTGAAGATGGAAGTACATAGTTGGCAAGCGAGGCGCTAGGTTTGGGACCCATGACAAAAGTCAATTCTCCGCCAGCCATGATTTGAGTATGTGTGATGTACAACTTGCCATACGGTTGGCCATTTAGTTTGATGTCCTGGATATAGATGTTGTCGGACGATAGCTTTTCGGCCTTTATGGTGAAATCATTGCCATTAGGAAGTCGGATAGTACTCTCCTCAAAATGTGGCTTGCCAAATACATAATTGCGATCGGCAGGGTTTACCGGGTACATGCCAAGAGCGCTAAACACATACCACGCTGACATCTGACCACAGTCTTCGTTACCAGAAAGCCCTTCTGGCGTATTGTCATACAGCGTAGTCATGATTTGGTTGACCATGGATTGTGTCTTCCAAGGCACTCCTGCAAAATTGTACAAGTAGGCCACATGATGGCTGGGTTCGTTACCGTGTGCATACTGCCCGATCAAGCCAGTAATATCAATAGGAGCATTTTCATCCAAGATTTGCTTTTCTGAGAACAATCGGTCCAGTTGTTGTTCAAATGGTTTTTTTCCACCCATGAGCTGGATGAGGCCTCGGATATCATGAGGAACAAACCAGCTATATTGCCAGGAATTGCCCTCTATGAAATCGCTTTTTCCGTAAGACGCGAATGTTGGGTCAAAGGAGGTTACGAATGAGCCATCGGCATTTCTGCCTTTCATAAACCGGTCCGTACTGTCAAAAACGTTACGATAGGCTTCTGCTCTTTTTATGAAATAAGCATAATCATCTAATTTGCCTAGTTTTTTAGCTACTTGGGCAATGCACCAATCATCGTAAGCATATTCCAGTGTTTTACTGACGGACTTATTGTGCAGATCAGTGGGTATATAATTGTAAGTTTTTAGATAACTAATGCCAAAGTCATCCTGCATGGCGGAGGTTTTCATGGCTTCATACGCCTTTTCAATATCAAAATCACCTATTCCCTTAAAGAAGGCATCTGTGATCACGGGGACGGAATGATAGCCTATCATACAGTTGGTCTCGCTTCCATGCAATGACCATACGGGTAATAGACCGTATTCTTCATATTGGGCTATCATGGATTGGATCATGTCATCCACACGCTGCGATTGGGTAAGCGTGTAAAGCGGATGTGTGGCACGGAAAGTATCCCAAAGCGAGAACACCGTGTAGTTCTGAAAACCCTCCGTTTTTTGGATTTGGCCATCGCTTCCTCGATATCGCCCATCCGAATCCTCGAATAGGTAAGGTGCGATCATGGTATGATACAGCGCAGTATAAAAGGTTTCCAGGTTTGCCCTTTCTGTAGATTTCACCTCAATTTTTTCAAGTTCTTTTCTCCACGCATTGGCAGCTTTTTCCTTTACCTGATCAAAGTCCCAGGTAGGCGTTTCATGCCGTAAATTATTGATGGCGCCATTGATGTCTACTGCCGAGATGCCAACCTTTATCAATAGTTGTCGAGATTTATCTCCACTAAATTTGGCATATGCCTTGGTAGACAGCCCTTCGGCCATTTTCGCTCCATTTAGGGTTTGCTCTGAATCTACTACACCAGATCCATCGAAAGGCCTTGAGAAAGAGGCTGCAAAGTAGATCTGCTGATTGGCCCAGTACTTTTCATCACCTTCTCCCCAGCCTCTGGATTTGCGATAGCCGGTGATCAAGGTATCATTTACAATTTGCACCGATGTGCCCTTGACTTGATCGCCCACTCGGCCATGTACAGGATCTAGGATCAAGTACACATCTTCTGCTGGCAACGTGTATCTATGAAAACCAACCCTAGGAGTAGCGGTAAGCTCTACCTGTATATCATAATCTTCCAGTATGACGCTGTAATACCCTGGAGATGATTTTTCCTGATCATGCGAAAACCTCGATCGATATCCTTCGTCAGGGTTTTCTCTTGACCCAGGAATAGTCCTCAGACTACCTGTCATCGGCATCACCAGAATGTCAAGCAGGTCTCCGCGGCCAGTGCCACTCAAGTGAGTATGACTGAATCCCATGATGGAGCTATCCGAATAGTGATAGCCTGAGCACCAATCCCACCCTTCATTGTAAGTGTCGGGGCTCAGCTGGACCATGCCAAAAGGTGTAGTGGCTCCTGGAAATGTATGGCCGTGTGCTCCCGTTCCAATCATTGGGTTTACGTACGAGAGCGGATCGGACGATGTGAACCGATCGGCATTGTTTTCTCCTATACATGAAAATAGCACCACGCTCCAAAGAAGCAGTGGTGCCGCATGTTTCTGCTGGAACATATGTCGCTAGTTTAGATAGGTTTTTAGAGAGTTGACACCTTTATATACCAGATTGCGGGCAGACTTAATATTGGACATCTCCATCCGGTCTGCGAGCTGAGCATACGAGCAGTTTTCGTAATAGAAATACTCTATGGCCTTGCGCTGACGCTCAGGGAGTTTTCCCATAGCAGTTTCAAGCTTATTGATCGTTTCTTTTCTTTGCTGTTCTTCGATCATTGTAAACTCAAATGGCAATTCCTTTTCTAGGTCCTCTTCTTCACTTGTTTCGGTGATCGTTTCAAACTTATTTTCTTTTTTCAGGTATCTGGCTAGTTTCCTTTTCACGGAAAGCGACAGGTATGCTCTAATAGATGTAGTCTTACCAAGGTTTTTGCGATTCCGGTGTATGGTGATGAAAAGATCCTGCACACAATCCTCTATGAGGCTCTTGTCCGGGGAAAAGCGCAAAGCACTTTTGCAAAGCACTGCATAATAATTATCGTAGATATAGTTAAAGGCTTGGTCGCTTCCTTCTCTAAATTGATTCCAAACGTCCCGCTCGTCGTTGTCACTGCCTAATATCGGCCTATGGGTATTTGAAGTCGATATAGTTATGGATTCCATCATAGTAGTCGCAATTTTAGAATTTACACGAATTAGGTTAAGAGGTAAAGCTGTCTGTCAAAAAGACTAGCAGTAATATGATTACAGCAACAAGGAATAGTTCGGTCCAAAGCGCATTGCTTCTTTTATTGAAATATTTTCTAAAAAAGGAGGTCCAATTCATAAGGATTGCTTCAAACAAACAATTCGCAAACGGTTGCATTGCGAATATTTCAATATGTTGTTGATTGGGTTGTTCTGTTTGTCCTATACTTTTTGCTATCCGTCCATCTGGATGTGGGGAAAACTGTTTTGGACGCTGAGATAATTCGGTTTTTTGTTTCCAGCACACAATCTTAGAGTCTGTTAATTGTTTTCGATGTTGCCAGACCTCTTCATGACTTCAATAGAAAAGGCATTAAAAAAATAAAAGCCCGATCATGTTAGAAAGGAAATGGAGAAACAGGACTTTGGCGGTATTATTTGTCTTCCTGAGTCTCGCTTGTACAGAAGATACCAGAGAGGTGTGGCTGGATGACCTGGAACTCAAGCACATCGACCAAGCAGCAGGGGGAGCAGTGAAAAATAAGTCCATGTGGAATACTCCCCTTATTATCGCAGGAGATACCTTTCCCAGGGGTGTGGGTAGCCATGCTTCGGGAGCTATTAATATCAAGTTGGACGGAGGCTCTAGACGCTTTCGGGCGGCCGTGGGGATCGATGACTCTGCACCTGACCATGAACTCGCCAAAGCCACTGTCGAATTTCTAGTGATGGCTGATGGAGAGCTACTTTGGAGTAGTGACATCATGAGAGGTGGAGACAGAGCAAAGACCCTGGATTTGGACCTGAGTGGCGTGGATCGCCTGGACCTTTTGATGAGTCATGCTGATGATGGCATTATCGGTGATCGTGCCAATTGGGTAAATGCTAGGTTTGATGTAGTAGGCGAATCGCCACAGGTCATGAGGGCCACAAGAGAAGCAGATTATCAGCTCACTCCACCGGCCGTTGACTACCCACAACTCAATAATCCTGGTCGGGTAGGTACCAGACCCGGGGTGCCTTTTCAATACAAAGTGCCAGCTACTGGCCTCATGCCGAAAGACTACAGCATATCAGGATTGCCAGACGGACTGGCCTATGATAAGCATACAGGCATTATCAGTGGCCAAGTGCTCCGGAGAGGAACTTATCCACTCGCTTTAAAAGTGACCAACAAGTTAGCAAGTACTGAGAGCACGATGAAGTTAGTTGTTGGTGACCAGTTGTCCCTCACACCTCCCATGGGATGGAACAGTTGGAATGTATTTGGCTCAGATATAGATCAAAATAAAATTAAACGTATGGCCGATGCCATGGTATCTTCTGGTTTAATCGACCATGGATACACCTACATCAATATCGATGACGGCTGGCAGGGAGAGCGAGGCGGGAAGTACAACGCGATCATGCCCAATGAGCGATTCCCTGATATGAAAGGTCTGGTGGACTACATCCATAGTTTAGGTTTAAAAGCGGGAATCTATTCCTCCCCATGGGTGACCTCGTATGCTAATTTTCGAGGTGGTAGCGCTGATACGCCCGACGGTACCGTTCTTGAAGAGGGCAAAAGGCATGGCAAATACTCGTTTCACGAAGAGGACGTTAAGCAATGGACCGAGTGGGGATTTGACTACCTAAAATACGACTGGAATCCTATCGACCAAAAGCACTGCAAGCTGATGAGTGATGCCCTTGCCCGGAGTGGTCGAAATTATATTTATACACTATCCAACGCAGCACCATTTGAGGAGGCTGATCAATGGGCCAAGCTATCCAATGCCTGGAGGACTACCTTCGATATCAAAGATTCTTGGTACAGCATGACCTCCATTGGGTTTACTCAAAACAAGTGGGCTCCCTTCGCAGGACCAGGCCATTGGAACGACCCAGATATGCTCGTAGTCGGTCACGTAGGATGGGGCGATCCTCATCCATCGAAGCTCACGCCTAACGAACAATATGTTCATATCAGCCAATGGAGTCTATTGGCTGCACCTTTGCTGATTGGCTGCGATTTATCGGCGCTGGACGATTTCACACTCAATCTGCTGGCCAACCGTGAGGTGATCGCCATCAATCAGGATGAGCTTGGCCAACAAGGTTATAGACTAAAGCGTTCCAAGGAAAATCAAACTGAGGTTTGGATCAAACCTTTGGTAGGAGGCGACTTAGCGGTAGGATTTTTCAACCTGAATGAAACCCCTCAAAACATAGCAGTCTCCGCCACCGAAATGTCGATCGAAGGAAGCTACACTGTTAGGGATGTCTGGAGGCAGCAGAATATTGGTGAGTTTTCAGATGTGCTGAAAAAAGAAGTGCCCAGGCACGGCGTGTTTTACGTCCGACTGCAAAGTCGATGATAGTCATAAGCTTTTACTATTTCTAAGAAAAGAAAATCGAGAATGAGAAATAACAATTTCAACCAACAAATACGCCTTTTCCTTTGGATGCCATATGCCATGTGGGCTTTCTTATTAACCTCGTGTACGGTCTCCGATCAGCATGTGGATGAAAAAGTCGAATCCTTGCTATCGAAAATGACATTGGAAGAAAAAGTTAATCAATTGTCAGGTGATGGTATGCGCACTCCGGCAAATGATCGCCTGAATATTCCGGGATTATATGCTTCTGACGGACCTTTTGGGGCCCATGGTCAAGGTCCGGTTACCGCTTTCCCTGTTGGAGTTTGTTTAGCATCCACCTGGAACGAAGCACTTCTCGAAGACGTGGGAGCGGCCATCGGCAAGGAGGCAAAATCTATGGGTATCAACCTGCTGCTCGGTCCTTGCGTGAATATGGCCAGACATCCGTTGGGAGGTCGAAACTTTGAATCATACGGTGAGGATCCATACCTGGCTGGTAAGCTTGGGGCCGCCTATATCAGAGGTGTACAAGAACAGGGTGTGGCAGCATGCGTAAAACATTATGCAGTTAACAACCAGGAGTGGTACAGGCATTTCTACAGCGCAGAAGTGGATGACCGTACGCTCCGAGAGATTTACCTTCCAGCTTTTGAAATGGCGGTCAAAGAAGCAGACGTCTGGTCGGTGATGACCGCTTACAACAAAGTGAATGGAACCTATGCAGGGGAGCACCAAAAGCTGATGAACGAAATTCTCAAAGACGAGTGGGGCTTTAAGGGGATAACGATTCCTGACTGGACAGGAGCGCATAGTACTGTGGAGTCTGCAAATGCCGGACTTGATGTTATCGTATACGGTAGCAATCTGTACAAAGAACCATTACTGAATGCCGTAGGTGAAGGGCAGGTTTCGGAATCTGTTTTGGATGAAATGACACGGCGCACCCTGCGGGTGAAGTATCTGACCAAGTCCTTTGAGGAAAAGAAACCGGATTTTGAAGCTACGGTGATTCAACATCAGGAGCTGGCACGTCAGGCAGCCAGAGAGGGTATGGTTTTGCTGGAAAACAATGGCATATTACCGCTCAACAAGCGTGAGATCAAGAAAATAGCCGTTATTGGCCCAAATGCTGACGTTCTTCGCTACGGTGGAGGTGGTAGCTCTCATGTTGGTGAGCCCACCCATCTAATGAGTCCGTTCGAAGCCATCAAATCCTTTGCTGGGGATGAGGTACAGGTGAATTTTGCCAAAGGTGTAGACCTCGTCGAGGCATGTCATCCAGTAGCTTCCGAATACTTATCTCCTTCTAACATAAGCATGGGTAAGCAAGGACTGTGGGGAGAGTATTTCAACAATATGAACTTGGAGGGAAAGCCAGTGTTTAGCAGGCTCGATTCTATAATAGATTTCAAGTGGGGTATCGGCCCGCCTATCTTTTTGAACGATACCCAAAAAGAACGTGAAGACATCAAAGATGCTGATACCCGTCTCAACGAAGATCGATTCTCTGTGAGGTGGACTGGCAAGATTACCCCTCCAAAAAGTGGCCCTTATAGCTTTGTCGTGGCCACAGACGATGGCATCAGAGTATATCTCGACGGTAAGTTGATCATCGACAACTGGTGGAGTCACGATGTGGAATACCAGTATAGCATTCGTGAGCTGCAGGCCGGAAGATCCTATAAACTGAAAATTGAATACTACGAAGAAATCGGTGGTGCTCGAATGAGCTTCGGCTGGCAGTATCATGATCCCCAAAAAATAGAAGAAGCTGTACAGTTAGCAAAAGATGCTGACGCGGCCATTGTTTGCGTTGGGTTATCTAAGTTGTGGGAGGCTGAAGCTTATGATAGGATCAGCATGGACTTGCCATCTATCCAAGACAAGCTGATCAGTGAGGTCTTGTCAGCTAACAAAAATGCGATAGTAGTTTTAAATACCTCAGGCAGTATCACCGAAAAACCATGGATGACACAAGCCAGTGCATTCCTGCAATCTTGGTATCCAGGTCAAGGAGGGAGCGAAGCACTAGCCGAAGTGTTATGGGGAGATCATAATCCCTCAGGTAAATTGCCCGTCTCCATGATCCGAGACCTTAAGGACTTTCCGCCGGCTATTGACGGTTATCAAGATCCTTCCCTACTTTTAAAGTTTTCTGAAGGTGTGATGATGGGCTATCGGTATCATGACAGGACAAATACGGATCTTCTATATCCATTTGGCCATGGGTTGTCCTACAGCCAGTTTCTTTATGAAGACATGCAAGTACAGCCTGCTGAAGATGGTATGTACAACGTAAATCTCAATGTCACCAATACTGGAGATCGGGAAGGTGCTGAGATTGTTCAGATTTATGTTTCCGATCAAGAGTCATCTGTTCCGAGACCCGTGAAGGAACTAAAAGCCTTTCAGAAGCTGTGGCTTGAAGCTGGTGAGACGAAAAAAGTATCCGTAACGCTTGATAGTAGGTCTTTTGCTTATTATGATAATGAAATAGCAGACTGGAGAGTAGAACCAGGTCAGTTCATAATACATGCGGCAGCATCTTCGAAGGATATCCGCCTTAGTGAAAAAATCGAAATCAAATAATGAGGAGCGGGCTGCGACATGCTCTCCTAAATGGTGATGGCAGTCGATATCAATAGTAGTATGAACCTTTTAGCAAACTTAAGATGGATCTAGGGATAGGCACCTACACTTATACCTGGGCAATCGGGGTACCCGGTTCACCACCGATTAAGCCGCTTGATCTGATGGGATTGCTGGACAAAGCCACCGAGCTGGATGTACAGCTCATACAAATAGCTGATAATCTTCCATTGCATGAAGTAAATCATGCGGATTTGGAGGCCTTAGTGAGGTCTTGCGAAGAGAAAGAGGTAACTATCGAAGTAGGGGCGCGAGGGCTTACTGCTGAGCACTTGCAGACCTACATCAATATTGCCAGGGTATGTAAAAGCACCATGCTGAGGTTTGTGATAGATAGTAAAGGGTACGAACCGCACCCTGATGAGATAGTGGATATCATTTTAGGACAGCTAAGCTCACTCCAAGCGCACAATATCCAACTGGCTGTAGAAAACCATGATCGATTGATGGCCAAGACATTTGCTCGCATTATAGAACGTGTGGCAAGCCCCTCCGTAGGCATTTGTCTGGACTCAGTCAATTCCTTAGGTTGTGGAGAGGGATTTGAGCACGTTTTAGAGATTTTAGCCCCCTACACAATTAATTTGCACATCAAGGACTATAGTATTGCCAGGCATAGTCACATGATGGGATTTAATGTAGAAGGCACTCCAGCAGGGGTAGGTATGCTGCCCATTCGCAGTTTAGTTGAAAAATTACAACATCTTGGACGTTGTCAGAGTGCTATACTGGAGCTTTGGACACCGCCTGAGGATCATCTGGAGAAGACAATTCTCAAAGAGGATCAATGGGCCCATGAAAGCATATCCTACCTTAAACCATTGCTTGCTTGACGGGTGATCCTGAGAAATATCGATGCTATTTCGGTGAGCATAATCCTCCCGTAACGAAAAGGACGCTTCGTTCGGGTGATCTTACGATGACGCACGAGGCAGGATTTTTACGTTATATAAAATGTGGTGGATATGAGGTACTTCGGATGATCTACTTTGCGGTAAGAGATCAAAATTGGACGACCATACCAGGAGAAATTAGCGAGGAGACAATCAAAGAGTATGACGAAGGTTTTCACATTACCTACAAAATGTACCACGATCAAAATGGAATTAAGTACCAATGGTCGGTGGAGTTAGAAGGCACTGACAATGAGATCGATTTTAAAATTTACGGAGAGTCAAAGTCCGATTTTCTAAGAAATCGAATTGGTTTTTGTGTATTGCATCCTATCCAAGAATGCTCGGGCAAACCTTGCGAGGTCACTTATGTCTCTGGAGAGGTGGCCACTCTAACCTTTCCGGAGCTTATAGCTCCTCATCAGCCGATGTACAATATCAGGAAGATGCGCTGGCCATTAGGAGTCGATGGACAGGCCGAATTGCACCTCGAGGGCGACACCTTTGAAATGGAAGACCAACGTAACTGGACTGATCATTCGTACAAAACCTATTGCACTCCGCTTGAGGAGTCTTTTCCTGTGGAAGTAAGAAGCGGAGATAAGGTAAGCCAGCACATTAAGCTAAAAATTACCGATATCCCAAAAGATGCTTACGTAAGCAACCGCACAATCATCAGCAATTCCTGGAAGCAACTCAGTTTCCCGCAGATCGGAGTAGAGTTGGGTCCACCTACGACGGGGTTGGACTTAGATATGTTGAAAGAGGTTGGTTTTAGGCATGTCAGGGTGGAGGCTGAAGATACCGATCTCGATACTGCGCTTGATCGATTGTCTTTTGCTAAGAACTTGAAAATTCCAGTGGAATTAGTGCTTAAGCTCGCCGAAGATAATTCTGCCTTTATCTCGATGATGGAAAGTCACCTTAGACGACTACAAGTAAATCGGGTATTGCTCCTGGCCCTTTCTCAAAAAGTAAGTCATGAAGCAGATTTTTCGCAAACCATTAGTCAAATACGGTCACTTTTTCCAAATGTGCTAGTGGGTGTAGGTACGGACTATTACTTCGCAGAATTCAATAGAGAGCCCCCCGCCATTCAGAGTATTGATTTCGTGTCTTATTCTATCAATCCACAAGTACACGCCTTCGATACACTTTCCCTGACCGAAACACTCGAAGCTCAGCAGTATACGGTGCAAACAGCCAAGTCTCTTTGCGTAGATTCGGGCTTACAGATTTCGCCGGTGACCTTATTACCTAGATCTAACCCTGACGCCACTGATAAAAATAGCCAGCCAATTTCTTTCGACCCCCGTCAAATGGGACTATATGGTATGGTGTGGACAATGGGTAGCATTAAGTATCTTGCAGAGCAAGCTGTGGACTCCATATCCTATTTTAAGACCCACGGACCGGATGGAATCATGGCAAATGATACTGATCACAGCGTATATCCTGTATATTTCGTTTTTCGGATGATACTGGCAACACGACCTACTTATGTACAGGCAACCAAAAGCAATCACCCTTTGAAGGTTGAGGCATTTTCATGGAAAGATGAAAGTCGGGATTGGTTGATGTTAGCCAATTTCACAGAATCCTCTCAATCTTTTCAATTGGAAGGATTCAATACCGTGACGGGTATCAAATCTTTGGATGAACACAATATGAAAGCAGCTTGCTCCGATCCGGAAAAGTTCTTAGCGATAGATTTCAGCATGCCGAGCAGTGTTGAAAACCTAGAAATCAGTCCTTACGGGCTACTATTGGTAAGGTTGACAAAATGAAAAAGAGATGTCGAAAAACCGCGAGTTGAAATTTGCCGTCATCGGATGTGGATTTTGGTCTTACTTCCAGATTTCCGCGTGGAAGGAGCTGAGTGGTGTTCGACTGGTTGCTGTTTGCGATCAGGACGAGTCCAAAGCTCGCGATACTGCCCAGAAGTTTGATCTGGGAGAGCGGTATTACACAGATGCTCAGGAGATGCTGACCAAAGAAGAGGTAGACTTCGTGGATATCATCACCAATCCGGAGACTCACAGGTATTTTGTGGAGTTGGCCGCAGACTATGGCAAAGATGCTATTTGCCAAAAACCTTTGGCTCCAGATTATGACACCGCAAAAGGTATGGTTTCGTCGTGTGAGCAAAAAGGAATAAAGCTATTCGTTCATGAAAATTTTCGGTGGCAAAGACCACTTAGGGTTTTAAAAGATATCCTGGACGAGGGTACTATTGGGAAGCCCTTCAAAGCACGTATTATGTTTTGCTCCAGCTTTCCTGTTTTTGAGAATCAGCCTTTTCTTGCGGAATTGGATAAGTTTATCATTTCAGACGTCGGGACCCATGTTTTAGATGTAGCAAGGTTTCTTTTCGGAGAGGTAGATAGACTCACAGCCCTGACTCAGCGTGTCAATCCTAAGATAAAAGGTGAAGATGTAGCTAATGTGTTTTTGTCCATGAGAGATAATCTGCACTGTTATGTAGAGATGTCCTATGCCAGCATCCTGGAGACGGAGAGCTTTCCTCAGACCAGAGTACTTGTGGAGGGACATTTAGGCTCAGTCGAGGTATTGAAAGACTACGAAGTCAGGGTAACTACTGCAAACAATACGACCTCAAAAACGGCCATTCCACCTAGATATGACTGGGCGGACCCAGACTATGCTGTAGTTCACTCCAGTATCGTGGAGACAAACCGCAATCTACTATCCGCACTGCATGGTCAGGGCCAGGCGGAAACCACAGGAAGTGATAACTTGAAGACACTGGAGCTGGTTTACGCCGCTTACCAATCTTCTTCTGATCAATCCAACGTCAAAATACCGATTTGAGATGCCTGAAAACTCATATCCATTACTTCAGTTATCATCTATCTCAAAATACTTTCCGGGAGTCAAAGCCTTAGATAAGGTCGACCTGGAGCTTCGCACGGGTGAAGTACACGCCATTTGTGGAGAAAATGGAGCTGGTAAAAGTACCTTAATGAAAATATTGACTGGCGTTTACACGCCTGATGAGGGGCAGGTTTTTATCGAGGGTAAGGATACAAAACTCACGGATTACAGTAGCGCCATAAGGCAAGGTATAGCCATTGTGCATCAGGAGAAAAGCTTGTGCAGCAATATGACCCTCGCTGAGAACATTTTTACAAAGCCACCAACAAACCGCTTCGGTCTGATCGATTACAGGCAGTTAACAAGCCGTTCTGAAAGAATATTGGAACGGGTTGGGCTCGCACGTTTCTCTCCTAATACAAAGTTGCACCAACTCTCCGCAGGGGAGCAGCAAATGATAGAGTTGGGAAAAGCCATAGCTTCTCAACCTAAGATACTCATCCTTGACGAGCCTACAGCTTCGGTTACAGATACCGAGGTTAATATCATTTTTGATTTGATAGATGAGTTGAGGTCGAAAGGTACCAGTGTGTTCTACATCTCACACCGAATGGCTGAGATTTTTCATGTTTCTGATCGTATATCCGTGCTGAAAGACGGTCAGTATCAGGGTACGGTCAATACCTTCGAGGTAGATGTGGATATGATCATTAAAATGATGGTAGGTCGAGAACTATTAACGCCGGATTTGACAAGAACCTGGATCGATGAGCAACTATTTGAAATAAAAGATTTTTGCGGTGATCATTTCTCCGATATCGATCTTAGTATCAAAAAAGGTGAAATCGTAGGCCTATCAGGATTAGTTGGTGCAGGCAGGACGGAGCTTGCTAAGACCATTATGGGTGCTTTGCCAAAGCACACAGGTATTGCAAAGCTTATGGGCAAGGAAGTAGTAGTAGATCATCCTGCAGAGGCTTGGAGGTATGGAATAGGCTATTTACCAGAAGACCGCAAGCATGAGGGCTTATTTCTAGAGATGAGCGTCAGAGACAATATGTTAACGGCCCGTCACCAATATGTAGGCAATGACCTTACTGTGGAAAATATTAAGTCCGTATGTCTCGACATGGTTGACAAACTCAACATTACTCCGGGAGACATTTCGAGAAAAGTGGTCAACTTGAGTGGTGGAAATCAGCAGAAGGTACTCATTTCCAGGTGTTTGCTCACTCAGCCGAAGCTCCTGATAGTGGATGAGCCGACCCATGGCGTGGATATAGGCGCTAAATCTGAAATTTATGAAATACTTAGGTCGCTTACTAAAGAGGGTGTAGGTATATTGTTGATTTCCTCAGAGCTGCCGGAGGTAATTGCATTGTGCGATAGAATTTATGTGATGTGCCAAGGACAGCTCACTGCGGAGTTGAAAAAGAACGAAGATGACTACTCGGAAGAAAACATCTTGAGCTATGCTTCCGGTACTAAAAATATGTTTAATCATTCAGAAACGCCTGTTTAAATCGTAAAATGATCTCTACACTCAAAACACTTAAACTTAAGAAGTTGCTGGAAGAGCGTGTTTTCACGCTAGGCGTTACCCTCTTGATATTGATTGTCATCTGCGCCATACTTTGGCCCACTAAGTTTCCTACTTTCAGCAACCTGTCATTGGTTTTGCTCAACCTCTCGATAGAGACCATTGTGGCTGTGGGGATGATGATCTTGCTCATCTCGGGTGTCTTTGATTTGTCCGTTGGGTCTGTAGTAGCATTTTCCGGAGGAGTGGCAGCCTACCTGATGGCTTATCAGGATATGAATCCGCTTCTGGCGGCATCTATTGGGATGTTAAGTGCTGTCCTTATCGGTTTGATCAATGGTCTGCTGATTGCTAAAGCGGGGATTAATCCATTGATACAGACCCTAGCCATGATGGGTATTGTGCGGGGCTTAGCTTTGATGATCAGTGGCGGAGGGATACAAGACCTGCCCGCCGGTTTTAATGCCTTCGGACAAGCCAAGATCTTAGGCTTTCAATCTCCGGTTTGGATCATGTTGCTGGTAGTTTCGGTTTTCAGTTTTCTGGTGTATAAAAAAGTTTTTTTTAAAAATTACTTCTATATCGGAGGTAATGAAAAGGCAGCTTTTCTTTCTGGAATCAAGGTAGAGAAGATGAGAATTATTTCCTTTGTCATGTCGGCTTCATTTGCCGGTTTTGCGGGTATACTGCTGACCGCAAGAATGGGTGCAGCCATAGGCACAACTGGACAGGGTATGGAGCTACGCGTGATCACAGCTGCCATATTAGGAGGTGCAAGTCTGTTAGGAGGGGAGGGCAGAATCATTGGAGCCATGCTAGGAGCGATTTTTATGGGCTTAGTGAGTAATGTGATGATCATGGCTAGAGTCACAGGTTATTGGCAGGAGATCATCTTAGGGCTGATTCTCATTGTTGTTGTATGGATTGATATCTTTTTGAAAAGGAGGTCGGAAATCAACGCCGTTGAATACGCCAAAAAAGCAATTGGAGTTAAAAAATGAATAATATGAATTATAAGAAACATCCTATATCCATCTGTCTTTTGGTATTGCTGTTGTTAGGTGCTTGCGAACCACAGGCTCCCGTAGGATCGTCGGATTCTGACCAGATTCAGATCGATCCTAACGAAGAGTACGTTATGGTTACAACAGCCGTGAACCTTCCACTTTATGTCAACCATGATCAGGCCGCTTTTAAGCGATGGGGAAAGCGCAAAGGAGTACGGACGTCGATCTTGGGGCCTCCAGATTGGAATGTTCCGGCACAAATAGCGACAATCGAACAGGTGATTGCTACAAGGCCATCTGGCCTTCTTATCAATGGTACCGATCCTGGTATTGCAAGGGCTATAGATCAGGCAGTTGAAGCCGGAATCCCCACAGTTGTTTACGACTCAGATATCCCTGCCAGTAAGCGGCACTGCTTCCTCGGGACAGATTGGTAT
>JAHCMJ010000141.1 GCA_019192485.1 Cyclobacteriaceae bacterium HetDA_MAG_MS6
GAGTCAATCAAAGTTTTACAGTGGTAACGGCGACAACATCCGAAGGAACTTTGAGTGAGGAGGTCACCAATGCAGCAAAACATGCACCTACAGCGATTATCTTTATGGGTTTAAATAAATTGTCCCAGATTGTGGTTAAGTACCAGGTCGAAGGTAGAGGCGAGCTTCCAGTGGCGGTGGTGAGCCGAGGGTCTCGGACCGAAGGAGAAGTCATTGTAGGTACGGTCGATACCATTGAGGAGTTGGTTACTAAAAATAGACCCGCCGCACCTGCCTTACTAGTCTTTGGAGAGGGAGCGAAGAATGCATCGCAGCTAACTACTGATTCATGGGGATGGTCAAACGACGGTAAAGAGGTAGCGTAATTGGACACACAAGGAAATCCACTTTTTCCAGTTTTTCTAAAACTGGATAAGATACAAACCTTGATCGTAGGTGGAGGAAATGTAGGCCTTGAAAAACTTGAGGCCCTACTCAAAAATGATCCGTATGCCAATATCCGGATAGTTGCTCCTCAAGTTAAGCCTGAAGTAAAGGCTTTGGCTGCTCCATCACCATATATTCACATCACCGAGCGCAAGGTGAAACGAGCAGATTTCAAAGGGATTGATATTGCTATTTTAGCTACTGACGATCGGCAACTACACATTCGTTTACGGGAATATGCCAAGCGCAAGCATATCTTGCTCAATGTCGCCGATACCCCTGATTTATGTGATTTCTATTTAGGTTCTACCGTTAAAAAAGGCGATCTGAAAATCGGAATTAGTACAAATGGTAAATCCCCAACTTTTGCCAAACGGTTTCGACAAATATTGGAAGATGTACTGCCAGATGACACGCAATCACTATTGAACAATCTGAAAGGTATTCGGGATAAATTGCAAGGAGGTTTCCAGCAGAAGGTAAAAGAACTAAATAAGATCACTGAGTCACTAGTTGAAAAGTAGTTTGTACCTATTGCCGAGAGGGTTGTGCGGTAGGAAATCACCTTTGGTAGACGAAATCCACTTGTTTGTTTATTAAAATAGCCATTCTCGCTAGAGCAATGTTTGTTTACAATTCTCAACAAGCTCTCATGCCATGAATGCTAATATCTTGTCAGTTTTCGTATTTTTCATGATATCTATGAGCCATCACGCTTTTAGCCAAAGCGATAGCACAAAGCTGGATCTATCAGGAAGCTGGAGACTTACCTCTTCTACACCGCGAGGCGAAAAAACGGTGGAATTGACCATCATCCATTCCGGGTCCGAGATCATTGCAGAGTCAGCTAATGAAAGCTTTCCTATTACGTTGCAAGGTTTGAATGTAGACTGGGTCCGAGAGTTGTCGACCCCAATGGGCAAGAAGAAGGCTAACTATCAAGGTGTGATTGACGAAGGTCAAATGAAAGGGAGCTTCTCTATAATAGGCGGAATGATGGCTGGAAGGTCAATGAACTGGCATGCAAAAAGGATTGAAAAGTGAATATCTGTGAACTAGTTTTTGGTATTGAGACCTATTACTTAACCGCGATTTCAGAGCTTTCATGTACGAATTTACCCCGTTGATTTAGGCGCTTTTGACCATTGTCCAAGGTTTTGCTAGCTTCCACACATTATTTAGAATGTGGACATGGCCCTTGGGAAAAACCTCGCAAAAAGAAAACAGGATTCTAAAGTAGCAGCAGATGTAGCTGTCGCAGTCGACGATGAAGTTATTCGCGGATCAGCATCTCAACCGCTCGAACCCGAAGTGGCATCTCAGGTATTGGAGTCTAAAAAACTTGTTCTGATTGTATTTCAGGCGGGTACTGAGGAAATAGCTGTGTCGGTGGGAACTATTAAGGAAGTAATAAAAATACCTAAGGTCACACCGGTACCGCAGGCTCCGGACTACATTAAGGGAGTAGCAAATGTTCGCGGCAATGTAGTGGCTGTGCTAGACATCGGTCAGAAAATGGGTCTTTCAGAAGAACAAGGAGATGGATATTTACTTGTGATTAATAGTGATGAGGTAGGCTTGGGACTGTTGGTGTCAAAGGTTCCTGATACCATAGAAACAACAGAAGACCAACTAGACGAACCCACGGACATCATACTTCAGATCCAAGAGGAAGAATACATCAAAGGGATTATCAAGAGAGATCATAGAATGATTGTCTTTATAGATGTGGTCGCGATGATTGGTAACGAAAAATGGGAGAATTGACAATAATCGAGTTATAACCGAATAATCAGTATTAGATATAGAAATGAAACTCAGAAATAAAATCATGTTTTTCATTGGTGCACTTCTGATAGTCACCATGCTTTCTATGATAGTAGTCTGTCATTATCATCTGCGCTCAAAAAACCTTTCTGATCTCGAAAACTTCAAAGAGAGTGAGATCAGCAAAGCCAAAGACAAACTAAAAGGTATTGTGGACCTCGGATACAATCTATTAAACTCCGAATACCAAAACCAAGGTTTAGAAGGTGTAAGAATGACATTAAGTGCTTTAGGAGCCGCTCGTTTTGATGGAAGTACAGGATTCTTTTGGGTAACCGATGCAGGGCGACCATATCCGACAATGATCATGTCAGCGACTAATCCAGGAAGTGTTGGTAAAACATTAGATGGTAAAGGTCATTTGGTAAAGGTTGGTGAGGAAGAAAAGAATCTTTATCGCGCTATAGCAGATATGGTAGTGCAAAGTAATGAAGCGTTTGTTCAATATAAGATGCCTTCAGTTGGAGAAGAAGATGGGAGCACTAAGTTGTCTTATTCTAGGCATTTCAAGCCGATGGGTTGGATACTGTCGGCAGGCGTGGACCTGGATCAGGTAGAAGCGAACGTATTGCTCAGATCTGAGCAATTAGACGCACATGTCCACAAAGTTTTGATCAATATCGCTTTGGTGTCTCTTGTACTCCTACTTATTGGGCTGGCGATCGCACATTACTTCAGTAAAGATCTGGTTGCTGTACTTACCGAAATCAAGGAGCGATTGGCTAAACTGGCTTTTGGCAATAAAGTAGAGCCTTTAAGGATAAATAGAAGAGATGAAGTTGGTAACATAGCGAAGTCCTTGAATGAACTGATCGCCGCCATGACAGAATTGGCGGATGCTGCCAAATCGATTGGAGAAGGGAAACTAGAGGTACAATTCAGCGCAGTGAGTGAATATGATATAGCAGGGGCAGCATTACTGGAAATGCGTAAACACCTGGCAAGTGTCATTGAAGAAATCAAATCCGTGGTACTCGAAGCAGGGGAGCAGGGTAACCTTTCGGCCCGCCTAAATTGCGAGGATAAAGAGGGGGTTTGGCTGGAGATCAGCGAGCTTATTAATAACCTGCTAGTCTCTATCCAAAGACCATTTACCTCCGTTACCACCATTGTAAATGCTATGGCTGAAGGGGATTTCTCTCATCAATTTACAGAAGAGGCAAAAGGTGATGTCCATGTATTGACTACAAGTCTCAATAAAGCACTTGAAAACCTGGGAGTAGTATTGACAACACTACTACACAATGGTACAGAAATAGGAGGATCAGCTACTGAAATGCTCGCCGCCAGTCGAGAGATGAGCCTGAATACAGCAGAAATTGCATCTGCGATAAGCGAAATGAGTGCCGGTGCCCAAAATCAAGTAACCAAGGTTGATGAGTCATCGAAACTAGTGGAGGACATCATGACCTCCTCAAATAAAGTAGGAGGTCAGGCGGAAGCCATCAACGAAGCAGCCAAAAAAGGTGCGGAGAGTAGCTCGGCTGGAATGAAGCTGATCAATAAGGTTGGCTTCAGTATGAGAGACATCTCTGCTTTCTCACAAGATACCAACAAGTCCTTTCGAGCCTTATCAGAACGGTCCAAGGAGATATCGAGAGTATTGCAAGTCATCTCAGATATCGCAAGTCAGACCAACCTATTGGCTTTGAACGCAGCCATTGAAGCGGCGCAGGCAGGAGATGCCGGGCGTGGTTTTGCTGTAGTGGCTGAAGAAATCAGAAAGCTCGCTGAAGATTCGAGGAATTCTGCTAAAGAAATTGAAAAACTTGTTGGCGATGTGCAGCAAGATACTGAGGAGGCAGCAAAGGTGTTGGAGGTGATGAATTTGAGTATCAAGGGCGGTGAAGAGGCGTCTACCAATGCCTCCGAGGCATTTAAGGAAATAGCAGAATCTTCTAGCCAGACACTAGACCTTTCAGAGAGTATACTTAATTCGGCCAAGAGCCAAATAGAAGATATCAAGAATGTTGTCAGCATTACGGAATCAGTAGTAGTGATTGCTGAGCAAACCGCGGCAGGTACTGAGGAGATAGCGAGTTCTGCGTCGGAGCTATCTGCGGGGATGCAAAACTATACTAGGAAGTCTCAGGAGTTGACGGAGATTTCTGCAGAACTCAAAAAAAGTGTGAGCCAGTTTCAGTTAAACGATAATCCTGAGACCTCATGATCATCGCAGTCGTGAATCAAAAAGGAGGGACCGGCAAGACTACAACCACGGTTAACCTTGGAGCGTGCTTGGCCAACCAAGGAAAAAAGGTGTTGCTTGTGGACTTGGATGCCCAGGGAAGTTTGAGTTATTCGCTAGGAATAGGAGAGGTAAATAAGTCGATAGCAAATGTGCTTTTGGAAGATTTACCAATCCGGCAGATACTGGTTGACTATGAAGGATTGTCAGTGGCACCAGCAAGTATTGATCTGGCCGATGCGGAGTTATCAATGACTGGTATGGAAAATCGGGAGATGATCTTGAAAGAGAAGTTATCCGGCACTTCAGAGTTTGACTTTATACTAGTTGACTGCCCTCCTTCGCTATCGTTGTTGACTTTGAACGCGCTCACGGCCGCGCAGCATGTTATCATTCCCATGCAAATGGAGGTTTTGAGCCTACAAGGACTCGATCTGATCACGGAGACTATTGGGAAGGTCCGACAAGTACTCAACCCAGACCTATCCATATTGGGTGTATTGCCGGTGATGGTGGATAAGAGGAGGAAACTTAGTAGCGAGGTTCTGAATCACATCAAAGAAAACTATGATTTCAAAGTATTTGATAGTCAAATCAGGACAAACGTAAAAGCTTCTGAAGCCCCCTCCTTTGGTCAAAGTGTATTGCATTACGCGCCCACTTCCAATAGTGCAAAAGACTACAAAACCTTCACTCAAGAATTTTTGAACCTAAATTAAATGACGATGGCGCTTGGAAAGAACCTACCCAAACAGCAACTCATTCCCACAGAAAAAGCAGAAGGATCAAGTCATGGTTCCAAGAAAAGAAAAACACCTGCAAGCAAAAAGAAAACAGTAAAGGTGACTAAGAAAACTCCCGTTGTGGAGAAGGGAAATGCCATTGAGTCAGAGGAGTTGGTGATTGAGAATAGCGGCAACCGCATAGCGTCAATCACAACCAAGAGATATTTATCCAAGGCCGAATATCAGAGAAGGCAGGAGCTTAAGAAAAAGTTTGACGGTCAGTTATCACAAATGAGATCTAGCCGTATTCAAGTAGTTACTTTTCAATTGGGCACCGAAGAATATGCATTGCAAATAGCTAAGACTAAAGAGGTGGTGGTCACACCATCTATTTCCAAGCTTCCACATACACCTGATCATATTCGTGGAGTGGCCAATGTAAGAGGGCAATCTGTTGTAGCTGTGGACTTGATGATGAAGTTCGGCCTGAGTGTCGATGATGCTGAGATCCCGAGCTTCATGGTTGTGATGAAAAACGATTTTTATCAGATTGGGTTACTAGTCGATCAAGTCCCAGTCGCACAGACAATAGAAGGGGAAAAAGTAGAAAGTGCATCCAATATGTTTATGGATACCACATCTGATGAGACCTACATCATGGGATTGATCAAATTAGGAGATAGAACTATTTTTTTGTTGGATATAGATGAGCTTGTCGAAGGAGACAAAGTCAGCCTTAGTCCCGAAGCACAACTCGTTTAAAATTGAAAGAAAAAATAAAAATATTAGTTGTTGATGACTCAGCCTTTATGAGGCTGTTGATCTCAGACCTGTTATCAGAGGATCAAAGCCTGGAGGTCATAGGTACAGCTGTCAATGGAAAAGAAGCTGCGGCCAAATCAAAGCAGCACAAACCTGACCTGCTTGTCTTGGATATGAACATGGGTGAGTATGATGGTATGTATGCTGTGAAAAGGATCATGAAGGAAAACCCATTGCCCATTTTGATTTTGAGCGCACAAGGCAATACTGACCTCGCTCCAATATTCGATGCTTTGCAACAAGGAGCCGTGGATTATATGAATAAGCCAAGTCGTGGAGGTTCCAAAATGCGGATGTTGCATGAAGAACTGATCAGAAAGGTTAAAAGTGTAGCAAGGGCCAAGCCGAGAGCTATCAACAAAGAGATCCTCAAACTCAAAAACGGGAAGCCTGTACTAAAGACGGATCACAAGTATGACATCATAGCCATTGGAGCCTCTACTGGAGGACCTACAGCTATCGAGGAGGTGGTTTCCTCGCTTCCAAGTGATCTCAATGTGCCAGTAATTATTTGCCAGCATATGCCTGCTAATTTTATACGGCCCTTCGTTGACCGTCTCAACGGCAATAGCCCTCTCCAAATTGTCATGGGAGAGAGGGGGATTGTGCCCAGACCTGGTCTTGTGATTATCTGCCCGGGACATAGCAATACAGTCATTGAGGAAGATGATAAGGGCGAGCCTAAAATATCCTTTACCTCGGAGGTATTTAGAGAATACAACAATCCATCCATCAATGCATTGATGCTATCCATTGCTACTCACTATGGCCCCAGGGCCATGGGTGTCATCTTAACAGGTATGGGGAAGGATGGTGTGAAAGGCCTTGCCGCTATCAAGGAAAAAGGTGGCTACACTGTATCTCAGGACAAAGAGTCCAGCGTGCTGTATGGGATGCCTAAGGCAGCCATCGAAAGTGGTGCTTCGCTAAAAGCAATATCACTGAAAGATATGAGCAGACATCTCATGAGTAGACTATAACCGATATGATTTGAAAGATAAGGAAGCAGAATATCGCGAATTATTTCTTCTGGAGGCACTTGAAAATTTTGAGGAGCTCAACAAGTTATTCATAGAGCTGGAAAAGGATCCATCTAGTAAAAGTGCCATTAATGCCATATTCCGGATAGTCCATACCCTCAAAGGCAATGCTATGGGGATGGGACTGGACGCAATAGCGGAATTGACCCATGTGATGGAGGACATAATGGGAGCCATCAAAAATGGCGAGGTTGAGTTGGTTAGCGAACTATCAAATAGCCTTTTTCGAGCCAATGACAAGCTAGGCAACCTGATTGATGCCGTCAAGACTGGAGAGAAGGTGAGCTATGTAGGTATCAAAACCAAGCTGGCTATCTATCTGAAAAATAACCGAAAAGAGGCTGAGCAGGAGACCAACAGTGAATCGGAGAGAGTGGAGCAGCCTGTTGCCGAACAAAACCAATCTGAAGATGAACGATCCATCACCTTTGCTGATGTTATCCAAATACCCGTCAAGAAAATGGATGAACTGATCAATCTTGTGGGAGAGCTAGTCATTGAAAAAGATAGATTGATGACCACCGGGCAGGTAAATGGGAAAAGGTCATCAGAGTTCGAAACTTTGCAAAGGATCACCTCTAATTTGCAATACAGCATCATGAATGCTCGTATGGTCCAGGTAGGTTTCCTATTCAATAAGTTTCATCGCATTGTCAGGGATGCCGCAAATATTGAGAGTAAAAGTGTTGAGCTCGTCCTCAAAGGAACCGAAATCGAAATCGATCGAAATGTTCTCAAGATCATTAGCAACTCTATGATACACCTGGTCAGGAATGCCGTGGGTCATGGTATAGAGTCAGCAGAGGATAGATTACAAAAAGGTAAAGAACAATCTGGGACAATTACCCTAAGTGCCAGATACGAAAAAGATAATGTGGTGATCTCCGTTTCTGATGATGGAGGAGGAATAGATCATGAATCTATCAGGAAGAAGATTGTCGAAAAGGGACTTGTAGCTCCAGATGTCGCTAAGCAGCTCAGCGACCAAGATGTCACCAATTACATTTTTGAGGCAGGATTTTCAAATGCAGATAAAGTAACGGAGATATCTGGTCGAGGTGTAGGCATGGATGTGGTCAAGAAAGCAGCAGAATCCGTAGGTGGTCAAGTGACATTGGAAAGTGAGATAGGGAAAGGTAGTACAATAAACCTGATTGTACCATCCTCACTTGCATTGAAAGGCGCTCTACTCTTTGAGCTAGCTAGCCAGGAGTATGCTATAGCACTTTCTTTTGCAGAAGCAGTCATCTCCCTCAAAAAACATCAAATACATAAGTTAAGTGGTGGTCTGATCGCTCAATACCAGGATAAATCCATTTCAATAGTATTTTTAAAAGATTTGATCAATCTGCCAAGACTGGCAGATATTGCGGAGAAAGATAAATTGTTTGAGACCTTTGACCAGTTGGAAGATGACGTCGAAATCCCAGTAATTGTCGTCACCAATCAAGGTCGCATTACAGGCTTGGCGATAGACAGGTTGCTACAGCAAAAGGAGATCATGGAGAAACCGCTGCCTAGACCATTAGATCAATCAAAACTATTAGGTGGCACTACTATACTCGGTAACGGTACCGTGTGCCCAGTAATAGATGTGACAGCTATTTCCGACGTACTCTTTAAGAACTTTACCCAGCGTGTTTAATATAGAAAAACCAGTTACGATAAGCGATGAGGAACTTCTTTCCCTCATGGTGGCTATTAAGAACAGATACGGACTTGACTTTACAAACTACGAGAAAACTTCTCTTAAGAGAGGTATTGCACGTCTCATGATGAAAAACAGGATGACTTCCTTGTTTGATTTATGGGCAAGAGTACTTAAAGATGGAGAGTTTTTTGTGCGAGCAGTAGATGATCTATTAGTCAACTTGACCGAACTGTTTCGAAACCCGGATGTATGGGTCAAAGTCAGAGATCAGATATTGTCAGACTTCCAGTCAAAAGGCGTACGTATATGGCATGCCGGGTGCTCCACCGGCGAGGAGGTGTACACGATGGCTATTGTCTTAGAGGAAAAGGGCATGCTGGGCAGGACGCGTACCTTGGCTACAGATTTGAGTAATAAGGCCCTTAATCAGGCTAAAGGAGGAGATTATTCGCTAGAGATATTAAAGCAATACCTCAAGCCTTTTCTTTCCTATTTTCCCAATCGACGTATGGAAGATTACTTTGATTTTCATGATAAGCATGCCACCATTAAGTCACATTACAAAAGCCATGTGACCTTTCAAAAGCATAATCTGGTCAATGAGCCTATGACTGATAAGTATGATATCATTTTTTGCAGGAATGTGATGATCTACTTTGATGAGAAATTGAAAATACAAGTGCTGAATCTGCTACATGATTGTCTGAATGCAGGAGGATACTTGATTATAGGATATTATGACCTTATGCCAGACGCTGGGAAAAATCTATTTCAGCAGTACGATGTAAGGACACGTATATACAGAAAAGTAAGTTAAACTATTCCAACAATATGACAATGAGTAAGACTGCTTTGATTATTGAGGACTCCACCTACATGCGTGCGCGTATTGGTGCGGTTTTGGAAGAGATGGACATTGAAATAGTAGGTTCGGAGTCCAGCGGAGAGATAGGCCTGGATCTGGCTCTAACGCTAAAACCAGATCTTGTTACACTCGACAACATGCTGCCAGATATGACAGGCATGGACGTGCTTGAAGTTTTTTCAGAGCACGCATTACCTTCCAAGGTGATTATGATCAGCTCGTTGGGACAACAGTCCATGATCCAGAAAGGTATGGATTTAGGGGTGGCTAGTTATATTCTAAAGCCCTTTGAAACCGAGCAACTGAAAGCAGCGGTTTCGCAAGCACTTGGCAGGTAATGGGGAACGTTTGCACCGACTGATGACACGATTTTGTGCCTTCATCAATAAAAACACTTGCTGGCCTCAAATCAATTGGTAAAATCTCCCTAATCCGACAAATTACTAATAAGATTAACTTGTCATCTAAAGGAATGGCAGTCTTACCCTAAATAGAACATGTTGACCGAATTAGAAAAAAATGAAGCAGACATCGCCACCAAATTGATCTTTGATGGTCTTTCAATGGCGAAACTTTCGATGGAACAGATACTCCAAAGCCCGATTTCAATCAAAAAAATTGATTACGGCGATGATGATAACAAGGTGCCCAGGTTCCTTCCGGAAAATGACGATTTAGTCCACCTTATTTCTACCACTTTGATGGGGGAATTGAAAGGGACCAGTTACCTGATTTTTTCAGAAGGAGAAGTCAATAAGATCTGCAAGGCATGCTTACCGGCAGGTGTTTTGGAAAATGATACTCCAGAAGGGAAAATGATGAAGATGGGATTTCTGACGGAAATAGATAACATGGTTTCAGCTGCCGTGATCACTGAATTTTCCAATTTTTTGGGATTGGATATTTTCGGACATGTTCCGTCGCTTCAGGTGATCAAAGCCTCCGCAGTGAATGGCTTTTTGGAGGAAGAGACAACAGAGTTTGACTCAGTTATTCATTTCAAAGCAAATTTCCACGGAGCGGAGTTGGATGTGTCGCCGGATTTTGTGTGGATATTTCAAAAAGAATTTGTAGAAAAAATTAAGCAAGTAGCTTAAAATCAATATTTCAATCAGCTCCTATTAAAAATCAAGTGCTCACTTAAAACTAAAATCATGGTCTGAACAATTTTGAAAAACAACTAAGAAGATGAGTAAGAAAGTATTAATCGTAGATGATTCGATCTACATGAGATCCCTTATCAAAGCAGCTTTGGAGGAGGACGGATATGAAGTAATAGGTGAAGCACCAAATGGAGAGTCGGCAATCGACTTAGCCCTGGAACTCCAACCGGATTTGATTACACTGGATAATATACTGCCAGATATGATGGGATTTGAGATTTTAAAAACGATTAAAGATGAAGGAGTCGATTCCAAGATCATCATGGTGAGTGCTGTGGGACAGCAAACAGTTGTCAACAAAGGTATGGAACTTGGTGCTGAGGAGTACATAGTGAAACCGTTTACATCCGATAGCCTTTTGGAAGTCGTCAATAAGGTTATGTGATTATTCTTCAAACGGATATAAATTAGCGACTTAACCAGCTAACCATGAGGAAGCTTTATAACCTTTCAATCAGACGAAAGTTTGCAGTGGTCATTGTGCCACTGCTTTTGATTATTCTAGTTTTTGATGTGCT
>JAHCMJ010000142.1 GCA_019192485.1 Cyclobacteriaceae bacterium HetDA_MAG_MS6
CCCTGGATTTGGCTTCGCTTGTAGCCGGGACCAAGTATCGCGGTCAGTTTGAGGAGCGTATGAAAGCGGTGATGAATGAAATTGAAAAGTCTCCGGACGTCATTTTGTTCATTGATGAGCTTCATACAATCGTAGGCGCTGGCGGAGCGTCTGGGTCATTAGATGCCTCCAATATGTTTAAGCCGGCCTTGGCCCGAGGTGAGATTCAGTGCATCGGAGCTACGACGCTAGACGAGTATCGGCAGTATATTGAAAAAGATGGAGCACTAGCCAGGCGTTTCCAAATGGTCATGGTGGATGCCACCACACCGGAAGAGACAATGCAAATCCTGGACAACATCAAGGATAAATACGAGAGCCATCACCATGTCAACTATACAGAAGAGGCCCTTCAGGCATGTGTGAGTCTTTCGGATAGATACATCAGCGACAGATATCTACCAGATAAGGCTATTGATGTATTGGATGAAGCAGGAGCACGTGTGCATATCAACAACATCAATGTACCTGAACAAATTGTTTCTCTCGAGGAACAGATTGAATCTGTTAAAAAAGAGAAAAACAATGTGGTAAAAAGCCAGAAATATGAGGAGGCTGCTCAGTTGCGAGATAAAGAGAAGAAGCTCATTGCACAACTTGATGCCGAAAAGAATAGATGGGAAGAGGAGACCAGAACGAAGCGATATGAAGTAGATGAGGAAAGTGTGGCTGAAGTAATCGCTATGATGACGGGTATTCCTACAAAGCGAATCGCCCAAAATGAAAGTGCAAAGCTGCTCAGTATGAAAGATGAGCTGGAAGGAAGTGTCATTGGGCAAGAGGAAGCCATCAAAAAACTGACTAAAGCTATTCAGCGTACCAGAGTTGGTCTGAAGGACCCGCGGAAGCCTATCGGATCATTTGTTTTCCTGGGACCTACAGGTGTAGGGAAAACCGAAATGGCCAAGGTATTAGCCAATTACCTTTTTGATAAAGAAGATTCACTCATCCGAATAGATATGAGTGAGTATATGGAGAAATTCTCTGTAAGTCGATTGGTGGGAGCACCTCCCGGCTATGTGGGATATGAAGAAGGAGGACAGTTGACGGAGAAGGTTCGCAGAAAACCATACTCAGTTGTGCTGCTGGATGAGATAGAGAAGGCGCATCCGGATGTCTTTAATATTCTGCTCCAGGTATTGGATGACGGGATATTGACAGATGGACTTGGCCGGCGTGTGGATTTCAGGAACACCATTTTGATCATGACCTCAAATATTGGGGTGCGCGACTTGAAGGATTTTGGAGCAGGAATTGGGTTTTCGACCCAGTCCAAGCGTGATAGCATGGATGACCTGATGAAGTCTACTATTCAAAATGCCTTGAAGAAAGCCTTTAGTCCTGAGTTTCTGAATAGACTTGATGATGTTATCGTCTTCAATTCGTTGGAAAGAGAGCACATTCACAAGATCATTGACATCTCTCTGGCAAAGCTGTTCAAGAGGATTGTTTCCCTTGGCTACAACGTGGATTTGACGAAGAAAGCCAAAGATTTTCTATCAGACAAAGGATATGATCCTCAGTATGGAGCTCGTCCGTTGAATAGGGCCATCCAGAAATATTTGGAGGATCCTGTGGCCGAAGAGATTCTCAAAGGAGTAGTACAAGAAGGTGACACTATCCAGGCTGATTGGGATGGTAAGTCTGAAGAATTGTCATTGAAATTAAAGAAGAAAAAAATCAAACAAGAGGGCAAAGAAAAGTAGCCTTTTGTTTTGAGCAATAGTAACAACAGCCTCCGGTTTTCTGGAGGCTTTTTTTTGTCGTTTACTGAGCTGAAATACTCTTCCAGTCCAAGACCTGTCCTGTTGCAGCAGACCTCTTAGCTCCTTCCAGAATTTTCATGACAATCATATTGTTTTCCAGAGAGGACAAGTCCGACGGTTTTACTTGCAGGTCCTCCTTGACCACACTAGTGAGGTAGGCAAAAGGATCATGAACGCCATTATCCAGGGCGGCAGCTTTTATCATTCTAGGTTTACTTTCGGCATCTTTTACCAACATGTCTTGTTTGTCTTTGCATAGTACGTACCAGTCTTTACCGTAAAGTTCCATCTCCTTCAGATGGTGTGACCAATTCCATGAGGCTTGTATGATTACCTGGGCCTTTGGATAGGTCAGGACGATTGTGGCTTCGTCTTCTACTTTCGGATAGACATCTGGTTTGATCTGTTGTGTGTTACATGAAATAGTTTGCGGTGGTTCTCCACCAAGGAGCCAGGTGGCTAGGTTTGCTCCATAGCAGCCAAAGTCGGTGAGTGCTCCACCTCCATTCAATACAGGATCTGTAAGCCATGCTAAGAACTCAGGACTACATCCAATTTCTTTTGGGCCTGGATGACCAGTCTTGAAGACGATACGACGGATATCCTCCGCTTTCTTTTCCTTCAACGCAATATCGTAGGCTTTTTTATTGGAGCCATACCAGGTGGTTTCATAGTTGGTAAGTAGATGAATTTCATGTTTTTTAGCCAGCTGCTCCATTTTTTCCGCATGTTCCAAATTGACCGCTAGAGGTTTTTCTACCATTACATGGATTCCTCTGGGAGCGCATTGCTCCACTAGCGACAGATGGTCATAAGTATTATTGAATGCTGTTACAGCTTCAGGTTTAACCTTATCAAGCATCTCTGGTAAGGAGCTGTAGACAATATCCATGGGAAAACCGAATTCCTTGCTTAGCTTCTTCGCAAGTTCGGTGTTAGGTTCGGCGATTCCGACAATTTCAATATCGCCAATAGGCTCACGACCCAAAATCCAACCCACATGGCCATGTACTAAACCAGCAATACCTACTTTCAGAGGCTCACCCTCATAACGGTATTGATCTGATTTGCTCGTCATGCTCTGGTCATTTTCGGTTTTGGACCTGCAGCCAACAATCAGTATGAGGGTACAGCATAATAGATACAGTTTTTTCATCGCACGTGCATTTTGAAAGATCCTAATATAACTAGGACCTGGCAGCACATGAAATTTGAGGAATGGTAATTACAATTTTGCTCCTTTGTTTAAGTAGTCTTGGTCAAACTGAAACCCAAAACCGGGGAGCTCATCCGGTACACGAACAACTCCATTTTTGACACGGAGATTAGGCGTGAAATAGTCCTCGTTCTTGGGTGCCCTGGCGTGAAACTCCTGATGCTCGCCGAGATTAGAGACAATAGATGCAAAGTGCAGCATATAGGCAGACTGACTATCTATTTTGGGAGAATGAGGAGTAACTTTCATCCCCGCTGATTCTGCCATCCTGGCCACCTGGAGGGTTCTGATCATACCCCCATTGTAAACCAGGTCAGGCTGTGGGAGGTCAACGGCTTTGTTGTCAATCATCCATTTCCATTTTGGCATACTACTGTCTTGTTCGCCGCCTGCCACTGTCATTTTCAAGGCCTTAGCTACTTGCCTCGTGCCCTCAAAATCCTCCCAAGGAACCGGTTCTTCATAAAATTGGGTGTTGTAGTCTTGCAGGAACTTTCCGATTTCAATTGCTTTTGGTACATCGTAAGAACCATTTGCATCGACATACAATATAAAATCGTCTCCCCACTCTTTCCTCGCCAGTTTCACCAGACTTTCTGACCGCCCTGGATAGGCATCTTTATTTTTACTCATCCTGCCACCAATCTTGATTTTGGCAGCCTTAGCACCAGTTTCTTGGATACGTCTCCCCACCCATTCCACTTCTTCCTCGGCAGTTGTCTCACGAGTAGTACTAGACATGTAGACGGGGATTTCTTTGCGCAAAACTTCTCCTAGAAGTTGATTTACCGGGAGTCTTGCAGTTTGTCCCAACATGTCCAATATGGCCAGCTCCGCGTGACCTGCAGCATTCCAAAGAGGCATACCAGCATATTTATAGTTTCGTCCATAGGTATAGATGTCTTCCATCATTTGTACCAGATCGCGAGCATCTTTTCCTATAAAGAAGGGCGTTATCAAGTTTTTGAACATGGTCACCGTATTCTTCAATCGGCTGTTGGCCTTGATAATCCCCTGCACACCATCTTTCGACGTCACAATAACGAATAGGTGGTACTGTGTTTTTAACAAATCAATAGAGTTGATTATCACAGGACTGCTAAAACTCTTGTGTAGATCTTTAATCAAAGGCTTTTGATCTCTCATCTTCAAAGATGGATTCGGATAGGACCAAGTAGGGTAAGAGGCCATGCCGAGACCAAGGATACTGCTTTGCTTGAGGAAGAACCTTCTGGATGATTTCATGTGAATTTTATTTAGAATAAGAGATCAATTGATCAAAGTAAACTTACTTTAAGACGTACGGCGATGCTGTTGACCATCAACAGGAGTCCTCAGATGCTTTCGTTGCTTTCGGATGCTTTCTCGAAAAAAATGGACAATCGGAAAGGCTCTGGTAGATCTGATGATCTTGCCCATTTCGGCAAAATCAGGGACTCCTTGTTCGGTAATGGGTACAGTCAAAATGGTCTTGCTGATGCGAGCCTTTCCAAACTTCCTCGCGTATACATATCGCCACCGTTCTCTGCTAATGAGATAAGAAATATAATACAATGCATCTACATCCATTTCCTGAAATGCTGGTCTTGGGGTCAGAATGGCCACTTTATAGAAAGCATAGAATGGAAATTCTTGGACAAAACTGCTGCAAACGCTGCCATCCGTAGCTACAGTGATCGATGGTGAGGGAAAAAGAACCCTTGGCTTTTTCCAGGTGGAGACGCCATTCATAAACTCGCTCGTAGAGACAATTGGAAAATTGCCCTCCTGGAGGTCTTCAATCTCGTCCTTTCCACCAAGAACAATGTCAAAATATTCCGACAGCAGCATCTCTCCAAACTTGCTTTCACTTAAAGAAACTGAGGAGCTATTGGAAAACAGATCAGTAGTGATGTTGATCGTGTCGATCTCCAAAGCACTTTCGCCAATGATCTTACTGCCATGTGCTATATAAAACGATGCCTGCTTCCTAATGCTATTCTCCAGGCCTGCCAGAAATTCTCCGTCAGAGGCTGATTTGTTTCGGATGTAGTTTTCTGGTGTCCACTCTGACGCTTCTGAGGATATCTCAGGGAAAGAGGTCAACTGGGATATCTCGGATTTGGTTCTGAAAGCTTCCAAAACGGTAGCAATCTGACCACCCTCTCTTTCGATCCTGGCCTTTTTCTTCACTTTGTAACCATCATTGGACACCCGGGACATGAATACCCGCTTTCGGTCATGGGGAACACCCTTTTGGATCATCAATATGGCTGTGTCATAGGAGGCATATGGCTGGAAAACATCAAAGGGTAGGGTAGCCACGAAATATAATGTATTCTCCTTGAGCATGCGCTGATGCCAGGACCCGGTATTCACCAATAGCGAATAGGGTACAATGCTTGCCAGAATGCCTCTTTTTTTCAGACTTTTCAATCCACGGTCAATGAAATCTGTCGCAGGCGTGTCACTCTTTTTGTGAGGGAAGGGAGGATTCATTAATACAAAATCAACTTCCTCTTTGGGGTAAGATAAATTTGTGAAACAATTGTCTTTGACGATGCCACTTTTGCCGTCGCCTCTTAAAATCATATTGGTCAGGCAAAGAGCTGCTGTGGCTGGTTCTGATTCGATGCCAAAGAGTTTATCCTTTACCTCTTTGATAACTTCCTCATATGGCTTGTTGACGGAGCGTACCATCCTATTCAGAGCTCCAACCAAAAAACCACCTGTGCCACAGGCAGGGTCTAGAATCTTGTCACTTATGTCTATTTCCAATAACTCGCAGATCATATCAATGATATGCCTCGGGGTGAAGTATTGGCCGATTGTATTGCCCCCCGTGTATCTGAAAAAAGTTTCATACAATTGACCCAGATAGTCGTGTTCTTGAAGAAACGACCTGATGTTTACTTTCTTTAAGACATCTATAATTTCCCAGGCTCTAGCTGCAAGAGCATTATTTTGAATGTCTACACTTAGACTGTTTTGTAATCTTGGTTTATCAGCACTGATCAATGCCTGCTGAGCATTGGCATTGATTTGGGTCAGCACTACTGACTCATGTGTCGATACTTCACCCTGCCACAGTCCGAGCATGAACGTAGCTATGTAGACTGGACGGTACTCATCTTTGATCTTGCATTCACGCAAAATCTCATTTAGCCTTTCGGCTTGTTGTGCAAGAATTTGATTGCTTGGCTTTTCAGCCTGTACCTCTGTCAGCTCTGGTACTTTTAATAGGTACTCTGTCTGTTTCGGGGATGGTATCCAATCTATGGGTCGGTTGGCCAGCGTAAGTTCTTTCCATGACAAACCCACCTGTCTGTGGGCGCGAATCTGACATATTTCTTTCTCACCGCCGGCGATTCCCATGGCAATAACCTCGTGTCCCAGGTTGGCACAGGCTTTTCCATAGTGAATGGCTTCTGCTACAGCGCCATCGATTTGAGAGGCGGAAGCCTTGGTTTCAATAATCAGCAAAGGCTTAAGTCCCTCACTGGAATCCACCAGCAGGAAGTCAGGATAACCATCACCTTTACCAGACTTAGACTGACCTTTGAAAATGGCGCTTAGATGCTCGTAATTTTTGTATTCGTTTTCTTCCAGGCACTGACCACTTTTACCCGGACTTTCTAACTGCCAACCTCGAAATCTAAGTAAGTCTTTGGTGACTTCTCTTGCCCGCTGTTCCGTTTGTCTTTTGGTCATGGGTAATTTGAATCCGCAATCTTATTAGTAAGAGCCTAAATATTTTCTGATGAACCATTCGACAGAGAACAGGACAACTACAATGATAAGGATCAAAATACTATTGATCAGTGGGAAGTAGAGTTCGGAGCTGCGTATTACCCCGGTTAAGTGAAGGTTGTCAATGGCTTCTTTTAGTTGAGTCACTTCATCGGGAAGAAAAAACATGGCACCTGAGTTAGCAGCTACTTCTTTTAGAAGTATGTGGTTGGCAGTGAGATTCATATTTTCAAGCTGTACTTTCTTGACTAAAAACTCACCAGAAACAGAAGAGGTAGTTGTGCCCAGGACCGTCGTTGCTTTGTATTGATATATACCTTCATCCAGCTTACCGATTGAGAGTTGACCTGACCCAGGATTGTTCACAAAATCAAAAGATTGGCTTTTGCCTGCTTCGTTGGTCACCTGTAGTTTTATGCTATTCCCATAAACCCTTTCATATACGTTGTCGTAAATCTCGACTGAGAATTTCACGTCATCTCCTTGGTAGAATACAGCGTTTAATGGTTCAAACCTAAATTTTCTCTTATCTGCCTTGATACTTAGGTATTGAATGGTTTTCAATATCAGGTCATCGAAGTTTTGAGATTCATTGGTGAGAGCAGCTTCTTGCAATCGCCATTTCCAAATACCTCCGCTGACCAATAGTGCATTTTTTATATTACCATCGTTGAAAAAACTAAGCAGCGGTCGTTTGGTGACGATGCTGCCGACTTGCTGGAATAGCAACACTTCCACTGGGCCTGAGATACTGTATTCTCCAAAAGGTACTTGTAAGGATGGGTAGGTATTGAACGCGAAAATGTTATCAGCATCCAGCTGAAAGCTCGAAAACGAGGGGTTAAATGCTGGCGTGATATTGTCAGTCTGGCGGGCGTTTTGATTGATGAGTACACCTGTTACATCTTGCATTTGACTCGGGTCGAAGGCCGGTCTGGCCACATAGAGAAAAGCCGGATTACCAGGAAATGAAGGGGCAGGTCTTCTTCCGAACGCGCCAAATTGGACTATGACATCAAATTCTGTCTCTTCCGTCTTGCCTAACCCAGGAATCTGTAGAAAGGTCTCATAGTTTTCATTATTAGCCAGCACTGATCGGATAGCGCTAATGTCCGGATGTGGAGCATCTGCTAAAATGAGGATTTTTTCCTTGCCATCGATGACATCTACATAGAAGTCGTAACTATTATTTTCGGTACTTGATTCTCCAGGCTGGACAGGTACGTCTACTGTATATCTGGTCAGTCCAACTTTTGACGATTCAATGGCAAAGTTGGCTTCAGGTGACTTAGATGAGACGTTACTTCTAGTAATGATTTTACCAGCATGCCTAATCCTCACGTCGATATTTTCGTAGCCTATCATACTCATGAGGACTTTCACTGGAAACTTGTTGCCCTGGTAGACGACTTGGTTAGTTTGCACTTCCAGGATGGAAGCATCTCTTGGGGGTATAGTGTCTCCTAGCCCAACTGTAAATGTGGGTATCGTAGTATTTCGAAAGGAGGGGGAGAGGCCTCTGTTGTATATGCCATCCGAAACAAGAACCACTGCTCCCAAATTTTTACCTTCATGATCATCTGATATCTTTCCCAATAGAGCACTCAAGTTAGTGGCTTGCTGATTATATGCAGGAGTGCTTTCTTCTAAACTTCCGGATAGGGTGTAGGTCTCCGTCTCCAATCCATCTGTATTGAGGTCATTCAGTACTTGCTCCAACGAGGTAGTGAGGCTTAAGACCAATGTACTGTCTGTAGTAGCCAATATCGATTCAGAGTTATCCAAAGCCAAAACAACCTTGGCCTTTTCTGTTCTGTTTAATACTTGTTTGAGCAGTGGATTGAGCATCAAAATGAGGATTGCCGTGATGCCTAGAAACCTCAATAATCCTAGAGCTACGTTTACTCTTGGGCTCCAGGGACTTTTTGAGCCATAGTACATGAGGAGGGTAGTCATCGCAGCGACGATGACTGCCATGAGACCAATCCACCAGGGAGTATCTAAAATCAGGAATTCGTTACGCATAAAAAAAGCCGTTATCGATTAAACGGCTCATTACATTTTCGGTTAGGTCAACATTCCTCCGTCAACCTGGATTACCTGGCCACTTATATAGGCAGACATTTCAGAACCCAGGAAAACACAAGCTGCGGCAACATCCTCCGGCTTGCCCCCTCTTTTAAGCGGAATAGCATCACGCCAGCTTTGTACGGTTTTTTCATCTAGTTGCTCCGTCATTTCAGTTTCGATAAAGCCCGGAGCTACCACATTGCATCTAATGCCTCTTGATCCCAGTTCCAATGCCACTGATTTAGAAAATCCAATGATTCCGGCTTTGGAGGCGGCATAATTGCCTTGTCCAGCATTTCCCTTTACACCGACTACAGATGACATGTTGATGATAGACCCGCTTCGCTGCTTCATAAATGTTCTAGTGGATGCCTTTACTGTATTGAAACACGACTTGAGGTTGACATTCATGATCTCGTCCCAGGATTCTTCTGACATCCTCATTAGCAAGTTGTCTCTAGTGATGCCGGCGTTGTTGATCAGAACATCGATGCCACCGAAATCAGCTACTACACCATTTATAAGTTCCTCGGCAGCCTGGAAGTTGGAAGCATCTGACCTGTAGCCCTTTGCCTTTACTCCTTTTGCTGCAAGTTCGTTTTCCAACGCTTGTCCCTTTTCGACGCTGGATAAATAGGTGAAAGCAACATTTGCACCTTCCTCGGCAAACCTCATGGCCACTGCCCGACCGATTCCTTTCGATGCGCCCGTGATCAAAGCAGTTTTTCCTTCTAATAGTGGCATAAAAATATTTTTTGGATGCTAAATTATATATTGTCCAGCTAATGAAAGGCACCTTTGAACCAGGTGATAATATTTCGATGTTTAACTATAAATTTGCGCGCGGGCAGCACGCCCTGCTTCGAACCTAAAACTAAAACTTAATTGATATAAAATATGGCATCTCAGTATGATCTTATCGTAATTGGAAGTGGACCTGGTGGATACGTAGCGGCTATTCGAGCTTCGCAATTGGGTATGAAAGTGGCGGTAGTGGAAAAAGCTGAACTAGGCGGGGTCTGTCTCAACTGGGGTTGTATTCCTACCAAAGCACTGCTCAAGAGTGCACAAGTGTTTGAATATATATCTCACTCGGAAGATTACGGTATCAAGGTGAAGGGGGCCGATGCCGATTTTACTGGTATGGTAAAACGGAGTAGGAGTGTGGCCGATGGCATGAGTAAAGGGATTCAGTTTCTATTTAAGAAAAATAAGATAGAGCATATCGCGGGTCATGGTAAGGTCAAGAAAGGAAAAATAGTAGAGGTGACCGCAGCCGATGGTAAGAAGACTGATTATCAGGCGAAAAGTGTTTTGCTAGCTACGGGTGGTCGATCTCGTGAGCTTCCATCTATGCCCATCGACGGCAAAAAGATCATTGGGTATCGTCAAGCTATGGTACTTGACAAGCAGCCAAAAAAGATGGTAATCGTCGGTTCAGGCGCGATAGGTGTTGAGTTTGCCTACTTTTACAAGTCAATCGGGACGGAAGTGACCATCGTTGAGTTCATGCCGAACATTGTGCCAGTAGAGGACGAAGAGGTCAGTAAAGCACTTGCTAGAAACTTTAAGAAAAACGGCATGAAAATTATGCTGGAATCAGAAGTAACTGCTGTCGATACAAAGGGCAAGGGGTGTAAGGTAACGGTAAAGACTAAAAAGGGAGAGGAGCAGCTAGAGTGTGACGTAGTGTTATCGGCAGTGGGTGTATCTACCAACCTTGAAAACCTAGGCCTGGAGGAAGTGGGAGTCAAACATGATAGAGGTAAGGTAGTAGTGGATGATTATTATAAAACAAACATTGATGGTGTTTATGCTATTGGTGATATTGTGCATGGTCCTGCTCTGGCACACGTAGCTTCAGCTGAAGGCATTATCTGTGTAGAAAAAATCGCCGGTGAGTCTCCACAGCCATTGGATTACAATAACATACCAGGTTGTACCTATTGCTCTCCGGAGATCGCGTCAGTTGGCTATACCGAAAAAGCTGCCAAAGAGGCAGGATACGATGTTAAAGTTGGTAAATTTCCTTTTACAGCTTCGGGCAAAGCCAAGGCAGCCGGTGCTGCTGACGGATTTGTAAAGGTGATCTTCGACGCTAAGTATGGAGAGTGGCTTGGCTGCCACATGATTGGAGCCAATGTTACGGAGATGATTGCCGAGGCGGTCACTGCGCGAAAGCTAGAGACTACTGGTCACGAAATCATCAAATCAGTGCATCCGCACCCGACTATGTCTGAGGCTGTTATGGAGGCTGCGGCTGATGCCTATGATGAAGTGATCCACCTGTAAGTCATTAGAAAATCAATGATCGAAATGCCCGGAAAACGGGCATTTTGTATTTAATGCAATTCAGGAAGTT
>JAHCMJ010000143.1 GCA_019192485.1 Cyclobacteriaceae bacterium HetDA_MAG_MS6
AATGCGAGCCTCATACTCGGCTCGCAAAAACAAAATCTTGGTTTTAGTTTACAAATCCGGACAATAGCGTTTGGTTCGGTCAAAGTGAAGCCATCTTCGCGGGTGATACCTCTCAGGGTACTAGGGTGGAGATTTTTATTAACAGGACGGACGATTGGAACCAATACTATATCAGTGACTTCACGGCGGGTTGGTATGATCAATTTGGTCAATTCCAGACAGACGGGCAATTCTCTCAACTCTGCGATGAGATTGTAGGCACCTTTGGAAGCCAGGCGGAAATTGTAGGCGGAATTTTTCAAAATGACACGCTCTACATAGATTGGATCGACCAAGCCAATGGTATTGTAGGTACATCGCAGCTTACGCTTATTAGGATCGAAGGCGGCGGTCCGGGTATGGTTGAGTTGAGGCCACCTGATGATATTGAGTTGGGCTTGGGTAGTTCTACAACTGTGGTGCTCAACTGGGAGTATTATGATATTAATGATTCGCAGCAGACGATCAGTGCAGATCAAGCATTTGAAAATGAAAGCAGAATACAGAGTGTAAATGATAGTCGAAGCCCCGAACCTGAGGCTGACCACACACTTGGTATCGATAAGTTCATCATACAAAGATCCGTGGGTGACGAAACCAATTATGCTGATTATGCTGAGGTGGGTGGAGACACGACAGTATTTTTTGATAACAATGAACTTGATGGTCAACTCTATTTCTACAGAGTTTACGCCTCTATTAATGATACACTTAGCTATCCGTCGATAGAGAACTGTATCGAACATAAGGCTCCATTATTCGACCCGGTTGTTAATACTAACTTTACACAGACACCAGGAACCGCTCGAGGAGCTTCTTGGGTAGACTACAACAACGATGGGTTTGACGATATCGTAATATACGGACTGAGCAATAATGAAGTATATGAAAACAACGGGGATGGCTCTTTCGAATTCAAGGAAAATGCGCTAACGAGAGATAGGTTCATTACCTCTTTTAACGCAGCCTGGGCTGATTATGATAACGATGGTTTCATCGATGTATATGTACCTGGCATTGCCGCAGCGGAAGGTTCTGTCGAGGAGGCATCCGATAAGCTATTTAGAAACTTGGGTGGAGGAGCTTTTGAGGAGGTCAATCAGGCATTTTTTAGCCAGTCCAAGACCCAGTATACTCCGATATGGATTGATCTCGAGAATGATGGTAACATCGATCTGATCACAGGAAATCAAGGTATCATATATCACAACAATGGTGATGGAACATTTACCGCAGGGGATACACTAGCTACATTGATGGCTGATGGTTCATTCATTACGCTTAGTCCAAGGGTAGTAGATGTAGATTCTGATGGCGATATGGATATCTCCGTGAACCCAAATAATACCAACGATGCTTACACACTATTTATCAATGATGGCTTTGGTCAATTTACTACCTCGACCATAGATGCTATTTTCGGGGACTTTGTCCCTTTCAAGACTTCAATAGGACAAAGCTGGGCTGACTATGACAATGATGGAGATCAGGACCTTTTCATAGGTGATTTTGTGACGGCATTGTATGAAAACCTAGGTAACCTTCAATTTGAAAGAATCCCGGTGGAGCAACTTGTTCCCGGAGTAATAGCTGATGAACTGATAACGGATTCATATTATACCTGGGCGGACTTTGATAATGATGGCTGGAAAGATATCATCTGGAACTTCCGAGATGATGGCAATAGGGTGCTTTTGAATAATAGAAATAAGACCTTCAGACTACTTCCCGAGGAAGAACAGCTCTTCGAATTTACCGAAGCCACTAAATCAATTTCTGTCTCTGATTTTAACAATGATGGCTATCCGGACTTCTTTCTAGGGAGCTCGGATCCAGAGGAGCCCAACCAACTTTTCAAAGCTAATCCTGGAACAAACAACTGGATCAAGATCAGACTTCAAGGGGTAACGTCCAATAGAAGTGGTCTGGGTACTCAGGTCAGGGTGAAATCTGCTGGACAATGGCAATACGATCAAGCCAACAACTATAATGGTCGTGGTGCTGGAAATGGAATGGCACTGATCTTTGGTCTTGGTACTGCTACAGTGGTGGATAGTATCGTCGTTGACTGGCCATCAGGTGATGCAACAGTAGTAACGGGCACTGCGTCCAATCAAATACTGACAATCTCTGAGCGAATCCCTGTAAGTCAGTCGGACTCCTTGGCGCTAGTCAGCCTCTATGAGTCTACCGGTGGAGCAACAGATTGGCTTTCTCAAGGAGGGTGGCTAGAGCTACCTGCGCGGGAGTGGCAAGGTACATTCTTCAATGAGGAGGGTCGCCTAACGGGACTAGTACTGGGGAACAATAACCTTACAGGGAAGATCCCTGTGGAGGTAACAACACTCGACCAATTAGAGGCCTTTGACCTCGCCAATAATCAACTTGAGGGTATTATTCCAGATAGCCTCAACAGAATGATTGCTTTGAGGAGTATCAACCTGAGTAATAACAATCTCTCAGGGGGTATACCGCTGAAAATTGGAGAAATCCCCGGGTTAGTCAACATCAACTTTTCCAACAACCAATTACAGGGTTTGCTACCCTCATCCATAAATGATCTTAGTGGTTTGGTAGAGTTGAACTTAGCCAACAACCAAATGATAGGTTTCCTTCCTGCACAAATTGGAGGGCTTACTGAACTACTGATTCTGAATTTAGGTAACAATGATTTTGAAGGAACCATACCCATTAGTTTTGGTAACCTGAGTAAAGTGGAAGAATTGGCCTTGAACAACAATGATTTGACCGGTCGTATCCCCGGTACGTTTGGCAATCTCAACCCAGTCATATTTGATGCAGCAGGAAATGCGCTATCGGGTACCTTACCAAATGGGTTAAGTAACTGGAGTAGGGTAGATGTGATCAACCTTGCGGAAAATGACCTGACCGGTTCATTGCAGTCTATTGTTGCATTAGATTCTGTGTCTCAAATATTTGTGAATGACAACAGGTTTAGGCAACTACCGGAGGTATTGGTGAGTAGACTAGACACCATAAGCGCCATCAATAACTGGTTGGATTTTGAAGCCTTTGAAGCAAATGAATTGTTATCCGGTGAGCTTATAGCGCTAGATCCACAGGATTCGCTATTCAGAAAACGCGACACTTTGCATCAAGTTGGAGTACCAATTGAATTCCAATATCCTATAGGCGGATCCGCAAATGTTTACCAGTGGTTCAAGGATGGTTTGGCTATCGACGGTGCTACTGACAGTCTGATTTCACTTCAAACTCCGGATTTTGATGATGAAGGATTTTATCACCTCCAGGTTACGAGCACATTGGTACCTGATGTGACGCTCACCACGAATACTATTGAGTTGAAATTGACATCTTTGGCTAGGGATAGAGCAGCTTTGACGGCATTCTTCAATGCAACTAATACACCTGCTGACCCGGCCAATCGGTGGATCAATTCTACAAATTGGGATTCGAATGAGTCATTGGATACATGGGATGGAGTAGATGTTGCCAACGATAGGGTCATTCGATTGTCCTTGCCTAATAACAACATCGATGGTTTCGTACCTGATATTTTCGCTGAACTCAATGGTTTACAAGAGATCAACTTAGCAGGTAATGAACTCAGGTCATTCCCAGATGTTTCTGACTTTGAAAGTCTGACTATTTTAAGACTGGATAGTAACCGGCTGGGATTTGCTGATCTACTACCTCATCGGGAGGTTACCGGATTTGAATATAGCCCTCAGCGACGTTTTGACCGAACAGTGACAGATACAATTCCTGCAGGTGAGAACTACGTACTAGAAGTCAATATGGAAGGCGAGGGCAATGTATTTACTTGGTACTTCCAGTCTTTGCAGGATGTAATCGAAGACATTCCCGCTGAACCTGCTTTAGACGGTAATTCTCCAAAATATCTTGTTAATGAGATTGATTTCTTTGACATGGGTGTTTATTATGCTGAGGTGACAAACCCAGATTTACCGGATCTGACCATTAGAAGTAGAAATCGAAATGTTTTTGCCAAGACGGAGATCTTTGGGAGGATTGTTGATCAGGATAGTATTTCGCTTACAAGAGGAGAGATTACCCTGTTTAGGCAATTGCCTCGAGGGCCATATGATTCTACTTCGACCGTAGCTATCAATGGTGCCGGTGAATATGGTTTTGAAGCAGCGGTATTGGGTAACTTTATTCTAAGGGTAGTCCCGGACCTACTGGATACGACTGATTTTCTACAGACGTATTACATTCAGCAAAATGACTGGCTTCAGGCGGATACTTTGAAACTACGCGATAGGACCGAAGGTATCGACATTGTTATGATATCCAACCCGGGAGCAGATTTTGATCCTGGTTTGGGCGGTACAGGTAGGATTTCGGGTACGCTGGAGGCCGATCTCACCGAAGAGGACATTGTCGGGGAGGACTCTACTGCAAGGGTAGAAGCCAGACGGCGCGTACGAAGAGCAGGTTGCTCACTAAGTAAGCGTAGAAGCTCTGGAAGACCGCTAGAAGATATCTATGATTTGGTGGCTTATACAGAGACAGACGACGAGGGCAAATTCAGTTTTGGTTTCATTCCAGATGGTGAATATCGAATCAATATCCAATATCCAGGAGTTCCTATGGATTCTACGACTGCGATTGATTTTGTCGTTGGCGCCGGCGGTACCGTAGAGGATAATGAGTTTACCTTAGAAGCTACCATTACAGAAGAAGGTATACAGGTCGACGTATTAGAAGAACTGGGTAGGTTGAAGCCTTTCTTGAAAAATGTCAAGCTCTATCCGAATCCTACGGAAGGTCGTCTGGTGATGGACTACTTGGTGTATCGTAAAATCGCTGATTTGAGTGCTACCTTGCATACAGCAAGTGGCAAGGTCATGTTGGAGCAACAGCTTGATCATCGACTGGGATCGAAACAAGTCGTCATAGATATGGAGGCATTTGAGTCAGGATTTTACTTCCTGACATTGACTGATGAGGCCAAAACCTTCAAACATACCATAAAAGTGACAAAGAAATAGGTGAAATTACCCAGAAGAGGGTATTGTGAGAGGATGGCGCTTGATCTAGCTTTACTCTCAACTTAAGGAAGTCCACAGAACCTAAAGTTCACCGCTGATTGGAACCTCATGGCAGATGGCCATGAGGTTTTTTTATTATATTCTAAAGATTGTTTTTAGCATAGTTAGGAGATTCATGATTTTGTCAATACCGACATCTTCACTAATCTTGTAAAGGTAGATTTGCTTGGAGCAGCGTAATAACCCCGAGTAGAGAGGATCATTAGATCATCGTACGTTTTTTGCAATCTCCGCTTATTCAAGTGGAATATTAACGGAAAAACAGTGTATCGCGTGTAAAAGTGGGGTAGCCCGCTGTAACTACTACAATCGCTTCAAAAGAACCCTAGATGCCATAAAGTCATTTTACGGTAAGGCTTATGGTATATCCGAATCTGTTACCGATTCGATTATGACGTCATCTACTTGAAACGTTGTAGCATAGCCAACTTCATTTTTGTGCAAAAACCTTATTCTTTCCAGTCGATGGCATATAGTCGGTGAGCTTTGCCCAACAGGGGTGCATTCTATACGACTACGGTAAACAACAGGTGCTCCAAAGGATCCGTCGTCAATGCCTGCGAAAAAATAGCCATTTTCTGGATCGGCTAGAATTGTAAGTTTATGCTTACCAAATCCGGGTCCCAAAGTTATGGAATCTGATAAAAGGCTTCTATCTATTGGTTCACTTAAGGCAATATTATCATTGGCACCACCCAATACAAGCTCAGCCATTACTTCACCATTATCTAATATCAGTTGGATATACATACTCCGCTGTTGATTTACGGGATTGAATCCCTTTCTCATCCACATTTGTATCAACAAAGGTGTGGTAGGGTCACTTATCGGGTTAGCTACCAAGTCAATAGTCTGATCTTCGCCGGAGTTGTTGGAGGCAAATCTTAAGAGTTTACCTTGAGCTCCATTATTTGGATGGCCTGGAGCAAAACTGTAGAAGGCATTTTGACTTATTTTTATGGTATCTCCATCGGGCGAACCCGCCAGCGCTATTATCCTGGCGTTAGTAGGAGGTTGATCGTCGAAAGTAGCGTTTAGGTAAGTTACTTTAGACTTGGATTGGTCGCAGGCTTGCAATGCGAGCAAGAGAAGCGACGAGATGATTAGCATGTTTTTCATGATATAAACGGAGATTGGTTTGATTACCGGTGAGATGTTCTTTGAAATTTACTTAAATATAATAATGCTCAAGAATACTCACTTTATAAACCAGTGCTCTCTTGAGTATCAAGAAAACCTATCTAGCTCGCTATCATTTGCTGCTAAAAACGATTTCTATGTTTCCATAGCAAGGGCTGTAACAGATCAACAATCTTCAAAGATGTGAACCATTTCTAAGCTAACGTCCTTACTCTACCAATGAAAAAATAATGTGCGGATGGAGTAATTTATTTTATGCAAGAGACTGCGAAAACCCTCCAATTTTCTTCATGGCCTTTTCGGCAAGCTCCTGGGCTTTTCGCTCTTTGTAATTGAGCCACCACTTTTCTCCTAAGACGTTTCTCAATACTTCATCCAGATGAGTTTGTACTGCGACATTCCAGCCACCACGAAGCCAATGCAGTTTGCTAGGACTTAAGCATCTTAAACTCATGCTAAATCCACTTCCTACATATTCAATGTGATGCCACCATCCTGGCGGCATGAAGATGGTGTCGCCAAACTCCAAGATGGCTTCTTGACCTTTGACATATCTGAGTGCAGGATATTTGTCAAAATCCGGATTGTCAATATCTACTGCTGTATGGACATTGAATGGGAATCTGTAAAGTAGATGTGAATATTTTGGATCAAAAAGGACTACACGCTTCTTGCCAGTAAATTGAGTAAGAAATACACATGAAAGATCCACATCCTGATGAGCCCTGGTAATAGAGCCGTCTCCACCAAAGAACATAAAAGGAAATGACTTGATGAAACCTCCACAGATCTTTGGGAACTCAAAGTCTTTTAATAGCGGTGGATGAAATTTAAATGCATTGAATAGGAACAATCGCTTCTTAGTGGGTCCGGCCTCGATCTCATCGAGATAATCTCGAAACGGCATTTTGTAATGGGGCTCTTTGTAAGCCCTATCCACTCGTTCCAAGGACGCATCAAAGATGCCTACTTCAGTATCACCCATTTCATCTTTGAAATACTGGAAGTCCCACTTTTTAGCAGCAGGAAATGGATCTACCAGACCTTTTAGGATTACTGGCTTTTGCGGATAATAATACTTCTCCTCAAATTCCTCTCGTGTAATATTATGTGCTACTTCTAAATCCTGAGTGATGTCTAGTTTCATTTTCGGTTCTGCCTATTTTAAATATTCCTTCAACTAATAAAATCCCAAATAATGGAATAGATGCTGTTTTTATTGTTATGAACTTTGGTCTCTACTCATAAGGCAAAGTGTTGATCAAGGCCCCTGGCCGACAAACAAAGAAACCTCAGATTTAATTCCGCCAAAAGTAAAACGAACTGCAATAAAGACGCTATTAGACCGCCAACAGTTGCCATGATTTTTATCATTTACCGATTTTTATCAATCTTTTAGCAGGATATACAATTTTCGTGCTAGAAACCCTACTTATTATCCAATACCTATTTTATTGATCTAACCACATCTTGAATTCTGGGGTCTTATCGGAACTCACGACAATATCATGCTCTGCAATCGGCTTTAGCTCTAGTTTCATCCTTCCTTTAAAGTACGGATGAATAGTTTCAATAGCTTCAAAACGGATGAGATACTGCCTGTTAGCTCTAAAAAATTCTTTCGGATCTAGTTGTTGATCGACTAGCTCCAGAGATTGATCCATAGGATACTTATTGCCATCATGAGTGACGATGAAGGTAAGTTTGTTTTGACTAAAAAAGTAGGCGATCTTTTCTACGGGTATCGCTACAATTTTGGCACCTACTTTAATTAAATACCGGGTTTTAAAGGTTCGCTTTTTTTCATCAAGAAGCTGCAGGACACTGGTGTAATCTATTTCGGATTTTTTTGCTGACTTAAATTTTTCAATACTGGCAGCAAGTTTATCTTTCTCCACAGGTTTCAAAAGATAATCGATGCTGTTGACCTCAAAAGCCTTGATAGCATATTGATCATATGCCGTAGTAAAAATGACAGGGCTTTTGGTATCCACCTTTGAAAACAATTCAAAACTCAACCCATCCAATAACTTGATATCACTCAGGATTAGGTCTGGTTGCGCATTTTCTTGAAACCAAGCTTCTCCAGCTTCGATAGACTTAATACCGGCTATGATAGTGGCTTCGGGAGCTAGTAGTGCCACCATTTTCTCGAGGCGTTCTGAAGCCAGGGTTTCATCCTCTATGATCAATATTTTCATAGGTCAGATTATCTCTATGGTTAATAAAGGTACATTTACGATAAACCGATCTTCATTTCTCTCAATTAGCACAGGATCAGTTGTAAAATACTTAAATCTGGACTGTATATTATCTAGTCCACTTCCTGATTTTTCCCGGAGTGATTCAGGTTTTTCGCAGATCGTATTGGAAACCTGAACATAGTCATCTTCTCGGTCGCAGATCTCAATATGTAAGGGTTTGGTTTCTGTAATCAAATTGTGCTTAATCGCATTTTCAATCAACATCTGCAAAGTGAGTGGTGGGATCATGCGAGACTTGGCTTCAGAGCTGATTTGCAATTGATAGGTGATGTTGTTTTCAAATCGAGTGTTGATCAGATACATGTAAGTAGCTACGAAGTCCAGTTCTTCCTCGACGGTGATTAGTTCCTCGGATTTAGTATGAAGGATTTTTCGGTAAAACGAAGCAAATCGTTCCAGGAAGTTTTGCGAAGCTGCCGGATCTTTATCAATCAGAGAGGAGAGTATGTTTAGATTATTGAATAAAAAATGTGGGTCAAGGTGGTTTTTCAATGAGTTGAGTTCTGATCGAATGCTTTCTTTTTGAAATCGCTCAGCCTCCATCTGTGTCTCCTGCCAATGGCGTAGAAACTGCAAGCTAAAGTAGATCGAGAAAGTTGGAATAAAAAGTACCAAACCGTAGACATTGGCGACGATGACCTGCTCTGTAGTCGGTGGTCCTGATGTGAATAAAACTTTGAATAACTGGTATGAGCCATTAATCACAAAAAGCGTATACAATATACCTGCCACGAGATGAAAGAAAAACCGACGACGGCCATAGGATAACCATGGAAATTGATGATCAAAAAATCTAGTGATCTGGACATTACCGATCCAAAGCAAAAGGGCTATGGATAAGAAAAGCCCTATGGTGATAAACTGTGTATCCTCCTGATTTTGATTTCTAGACAAAAAGACTGCCAGAATGATCAAGATCAAGATGGCCAATGCAACGTAAATCCTTTTACTTTTCAAACAAGATGAAATTGACGAAAATTAAAACTAAGTCAATCGAAGATGATCTCAACAACTTTTTTCCAGGGAATATATTCAGGTTCATTTTGACCTTTTTGGAATAACAGTAGTCCATCATTCTCGGCAGAGACATCGCGCCCATCCCCAAGGAGTAGTTCATCGCCATTCTTTAATTTCACCAAAGAATAATTATAGTTTTTGGGTCGGATCATTTGAATATGCCGAAAGGGGATGCGGTACAAAATATTGTTGTCTTTCGCTTCAAGCGTTTCGACTTCCCAGGCTTCATCAATGTCGAATACGATTTTACCCGGTATCAACCGATCGTCATAAGTGAGCACCCGGCCACTAAGGCCTCTTGGTACGGAAAAGTCCTGGTAGCTCGGTCCACCACCTAGTGGTTGAACAAAAGATACTTTTTTGAACTCTTTCCAAGGGATATCAATTTTCCCCAATCCATCGATAGTGACAATCACACCTCGATTACCTTGATTTACATCGTTAGATCCCTTTAAGTAAAATTCCCTATTTGAATTCAGACGTACATAGCAGCCGCTTCCTTCTTTTTCGATTGATTTAATTTCTGCAAAAGCTATGGAAACGTCGCCGTCTCGCGTGTCGCCATCCAATTTGTCTATACTCAGTCTTTCATCATGATCCCATTGAACAAATCCCGTAAAAGAATCCCGCCTATATGTCTCCACTGTGCCGTAAATTGGTTTGCCCTGAAAGCCTTTCAGTTTTTCAGGTGACGGGAGAAATTCTATCCTATCAATTCGTCGCCAGTCGATGGAGATGATGCCGAGTTCCTCATCAGCTACTTTTACATCCGTACCAATATCATTGAAGCCCTGACCGCTAAGGTCGATTTCAAACCCGTTTTTCAGCTGGAGTTTGAGTCTGGACCTCCCGATATCATAGAGTCCTGCGATATCACCAAACTGGCAAGAGAATTGATGTGTGGTAGTAGCATGTTTATCTTCCCAGATGCTACGTATTCTCCAGTCAAAGCTCAACCAAGAATCATCACTTTCATCGTCTTGATCATTTCGATAAGCCTGTTCGTAGGCGTTCGAGATTTTGGAGGCGTTAAATATATCGTTCCAAAAGGCCTCTTCCTTTCCCCACCTAATCTGACCTTGATATACATTGTTATATGTATATACCTTGCCGTATATAAATCCCTCAGATGATTGTGCTGAAGTGGCTTGTAGTAGGATGAATAGGGCAATAATATTGCCGAAGAGGATGATAATCTCCTTTTTGTATTTTGATACCATACGCCACGAAACCCGTCTTTGCATGATCCAAAATTGTATGATACCCCAATAAGAAAAAATGCTTTTTCGCTGTAGCTGCATAAGAATATACTGAATCAGGATATCGCTTTACCGAAGTGGGAAAAACAAAAAAGTAGCGTACAACATGGGTTTAAAGATAGTGTCTCAATTGGTATCGGCATATGTTAAAGAACTATAACCCTCGACTTGTCTAAAAAGGACAGGTTATCTTTAGCCTTATTTAAGGCCAAAAATTCATGGATATTTTTACGTTAGCCAGGTACCTGCATTTTGTGAGTATTATTGGTATCTCAGGTACATTGATTGCTTCTCTTATAGTTCTAAAGAGTCAGATGTCCAAAGGTGAGTTAAAGCAATTATCAAAAATAGACGGTCTTTATGGACTCAGTGCAATTGTAGCTGTTGCCGCGGTTC
>JAHCMJ010000144.1 GCA_019192485.1 Cyclobacteriaceae bacterium HetDA_MAG_MS6
AAGGTCAGCGTAACGATTACGAAGGACCTGGAATACTATGTTGATGACAGAAGTGTACGACCCTCGCAATTAGAAGGAGTCTTGAGAAACTCATTTCAAGGCAAAGAAGGAGTTGTTGTGCTACATTGTGACAAATCCGTGCCAGTGGATCATCTGGTCAAAGTAGCTTCTATCGCCACTGCGCTAGAAGCCAAAGTTTCCATTGCGACGAAACCCAATTGATGGATCGGGAAGAAAAGAAATATCGACGATTAAGTAGTCTGTATACAGCATTGATACAGGTAGCAATGCTTTTGTTGATATACTTCTTGGTGGCGTGGCGAGAACCATTTCCGCCTATTCCGGAATATGGGATTGAGCTTAACTTTGGTTTGGTAGATACCGGAAGTGGCGAATCACAGGTCAGTGCACCGACGCAACAGCCACAAACAGAACCCTCTCCTACGGAAGAACAACCAACAAATAGCGAATCAGATCCACCGGAGACCGTACCTGATGATTCCTCTAATGACAATGAGAGCTTGGAAGCTAATCAGGACTCAGAAGCTGAACCTGACGAACAAGAAGTGCAAGAAACAGAGAGTCCGGATATAGTAAGTCCACCAGCCGACCAGCAATCAGAATCTCCCCTGGAAGAAGAATCTCAACAAGAGATTCCGGAAGAAGTGGTAGATGAAAATCAAGAAGAACCTAGCGAGGCCACGGATGTTAACCCATCAGAAGAAATAGATGATGTCAATGCCAGTCAAGGAGAAACAACGCCTACCGGCGACCAAGGAGATCCTGAAGGAGAAATAGACGAAAGAGCACTTTATGGCAATCTTGGTAGTCAGGATGGAGCCAGCTTGCAGATGACCGGATGGGTATGGGATTTCAAGCCGGAACCAAAGGATGATTCCCAGGAATCCGGAAAGATCGTGTACAAGATAACGATTGATGACGAAGGTTATATTACTGGCATACAACCTGTTACTAGCACAGTATCACCTGCAGTAGAGCAACTTTACCGTAGAGCCGTTGAGCAACTTACTTTTAGCAAGACTTCAGACTATCGTCCTGCGCCAACCTCTTCCGGCACCATTACCTTCATTATTAAGACCAGATAAATGCACACTTACCAGGAGTGTCTCGATTATCTATATAGTCGACTCCCTATGTTTCAGCGGATAGGAAAGGCCGCCTATAAAAAGGATCTGACTAATACGCTGAATTTTCTTGAAAAACTGGGTAATCCTCACAGACACCTGAAATCTATTCATATAGCGGGAACAAACGGCAAGGGCTCAAGTGCCCATGCACTAGCAGCCATTCTCCAAAAAGCAGGGTACAAGACTGGTTTGTACACTTCGCCACACCTTAAAAATTTCACCGAACGAATTAGAATAGATGGAAAAGAGATTTCAGAGGAGCAGGTATTAAAATTTGTGCAGCTCAACCAGCATATCATTGAAGACATAGAACCTTCTTTTTTTGAGACTACGGTTGCGATGGCATTTGAGCATTTTCACCTGGAAAAGGTGGACATAGCCGTTGTAGAAACTGGTTTGGGAGGGCGATTAGATAGCACAAATGTGTTGACGCCTGAACTTTCGCTGATCACCAACATCGGATACGATCACATGGATATGCTGGGAGAGACGTTGGAGGAGATTGCAAGTGAAAAAGCCGGAATTATCAAAGAGAATATTCCGGTAGTCATAGCAAGAGATCAGAAAGAAATTAATCGTATTTTCATGACCAAGGCTGAAAGTCTATCTGCTCCACTTCATAACGACTCTTCGCTTTATCGTTTGACAGAAAATAGTACCAGTGGCTTTTACAGGTCGTTTGACATAAACTATCGTAATAATTTGATAATCAGTGAATTAAAAACTGATATTGTATCAGATTACTTCAGGGATAATATCCCAGGCGTTCTGTCATCAGTCCGTGTACTTAATGAAACTGGTTGGTCTGTGAGCCAGGACGCTATTAAAAAGGGATTTAGCGATATCAGATCGTCAACTGGACTCAAGGGCAGGTTTCAACTCATCAGCGAACGTCCGACATTAATAGCGGATATCAGTCACAACCTAGAGGGACTCACCAGACTCCTTTCACAAATTGAGAGGATGTCTAAAAGGAAGTTAAGAATCATTTTCGGTATGGTAAGAGATAAAGGTATTCATGAGATCGTTTCATTGCTTCCTACCGATGCCGTGTATTACCTTACCCAAAGTCATGTACCCAGAGCCTTGCCGGTAAGCGAGCTTGAGGAGTATTTCAGTCGATATGGCTTGCAAAGCAGCTCTTTTGCTGATGTGAATGAAGCCATAAATCATGCTAAAACAGAGGCCGATGAGACCGATGTTATTTTAGTCACAGGTAGTACCTTCGTGGTCGCAGAAATAGATGGGTTGTGAGACAAAAGAAAAAGCGATTTGAAGACAATGCCCAGCGAGTAAATGTACTGGAACCCGGTAAAGACCTGTACGAGACCATCAAAGGTAATTGGGGGAGTGCGTATTTTCAAAATGACAATGACGTCGTAGTCGAATTAGGCTGTGGAAGAGGTGAGTATACCATTGGATTGGCTCAGGTAGATCCTACGAGGAACTATGTCGGAATAGACTTGAAAGGCGATCGCATATGGGTGGGTAGTTCGAATGCCTTAGATTTGAAATTGTATAATGTTGCTTTTCTTCGTACCCAGATGCAGTTTATTCAACAGTTCTTTAGTCAAGGTGAAGTAAGCGAAATTTGGATCACTTTCCCTGATCCACGCCCTAAGGATCGTGATGAGAAACGTAGACTGACTTTTCCCAAGTACCTGGAAATGTATAGACATATCCTCAAATCTGAGGGATGGGTCAAATTCAAAACGGATAATACCGATCTTTTCAACTATACTTTAGATGTATTAGAACGAAAAATGAAAATCAAGGGTCTAGAGTATTCAAGAGACCTCTATCAATCTGAACTAAACGCAGAACATTTTGGTATTAAAACCAAGTATGAGCATATTTTCAGTGAGAAAGGGGAGAAAATAAAATATTTAAAATTCCAATTCGATGATTAATCTTGCAAGTATGAAAAAAAATCTATTTCCTGCTTCACTGTTGCTTCTAGGAGTTTTGGTATCATGTCTAGATACTGACGATGAAGTTTTTGATATCAATGAGCAATTAACTATTGACAGCACACTCATAGCTGACTATTTAGCCGATAACAATATCACTGCAGCCACTCATGACCCATCTGGCGTCAGATATGTGATACATGAAGCAGGCTCTGGTGACTCCGTTCAGATTACCGATGTGATCACTGCTAATTACGAAGGCAGATTCCTTAGTAACGACCAGGTTTTTGACTCAGGAGAGGATGTATCATTTCCACTTAATCAGACAATAATAGGATGGCAGATCGGTATTCCACTGATACGTCAGGGAGGTCGTATTACGCTTTATATTCCTTCTCCCTGGGCTTATGGGCCTAGAGGACGGTCGACGATCCCTCCCAATGCAGTCTTGATTTTTGATGTGGAATTGAGAGATATATTGTAAAGCGATTTTTTTGATGTTGGAGCTCAGGTCCAGGTCATCTGCTGCTTGATTGACAATTATTCCTGGCTAACTGAGTTTGACTACTTGCTATACTGTTCATTCTCCCAAAAGTACAAGAAAGAGTATCCAAAGTAGTTAGTGGTTCCTAAACTTTGGATACTACTGTTTGACCTCTGCTCATCAGGACATTTCCGATTTAGAACTTGATAGAATATATCAGGTTGGGGAAAAATGTTAATTGGGGCGAACGCTCGATCCGTTCTGTAGCTTCCAGGTAATATTCGTTGACAATACCTTGGTTATTGGTCACATTGGACACATCAATCTTGAACTCTCTCGTTGTACGGTTTTTGTTGCGTCTAGTGCCTATGGCAATGTTCAAGGTAAAGATATCATCACCTCTGGAAGAAAACGGTCTATTATCCTGCCTGACTTCAGATCCAAGTTCCCTGGATGCCTCAAGGTCAATAGGAGTATAGCGCGAACCACCGATCAGAGCCATTTTCGTGTTGAAGAAGACGACCTTATTTTTCTCAGGTTTACCCATTCGAAACTCTTTGCCAGCTAGAAAATTAGCAACGTAGTTACCGTTAAAGGCTGTACTACGTTCCACGCCGTCCTGAGCTGTATATTGCGATTGATAAAGTGATAGGGTGGTTAGGTAGTAAAAACCCTTAGCAAAGTACCGTTCCAGTGTAAACTCTAACCCATAATTACGGCCGGTGCCTTCTTTCACTAGGGTTTCATTTACAAAGCCTTCTGTTTCATTCAATAATGAAAAGGTAGAACCGGGTACATCTTCTATCGGTACGTCAAACAAATGCTGATAGTATGCTTCTACTTTCAGTTGGGTATTTGGGTTCAACATATGTTGATAGCCAATCACATAATGTGTTGCCTTGGTTGGTTTTAGCGATCTATTGGGTATAAATGTTGTACCGTCTTCTCTGGTCTGTTTAGCTAAATATGTTGAGATACTTTCCACTTTGCTATGGACACCGACACCAAATGTCAATGCCTGACGTTTGTTGAGGTCCCATCTTAGTCCGGTTCGGGGCTCGAAAGCATTGCTGCCATTCAAAGTGAAATGCAGGTAGTGCAGACCGCTGATCAATGTTAGCGATTCGTTCATTCGATACTTCCAACTGGTAAACCCTTGGATGATATTTGCATTTCCATCGTCCTCAAGAACCGTTTCCATTACATTCATTTCAAAATTGAGCTCTCGAGCTGCTGTTTTGTACCTTTTATGAGAAACTATGATTCCTGCTTCGATTTTGTGTTTCGCATTGATCTTGTGATTATACATACCCGACCATCTAAATGTGGCTCGATCGATATCAATGTTACCCGTCTCAAAGAAGTTGCCTTCTCCATCTGGTAAATTCCCATTCTCCAAGGTACCATCTACCGACGTGGTGATGGTATTTCTCATGAAAGATTTGTCATTGATAAAAAAGGTATGAGAGATCCCGGAAATACCTAAATAGGCTTTCTGTTCACCTCTAAAGGTTGGAGTACCGTCATCTTCTTCATCATCTACCGCTATACTGCTAATACCTCCCAGACCAAATGAAGATATATGATGCTTTTTATTGATAGGGACTGAAATATTATAGGATAGGTCTTGATACTTGGGTACTCCTCCAAAATCAAATATGCCTATATCGGAAAGTAGCTGTAGAGATGAATAGCGGTAGTTGGCAATGTACGATCCCCGTCGTCCTTTTTTGAAAGGACCTTCAGCAGCGAAGTCTAAACCGAGCAGACTAGCAGATGCTGTATACTCTTTTTGCTCATTATTACCTTTTTTGAATTTCATATCAAATACACCCGATAGTGCATTCCCATATTCCGGAGAGAAAGCCCCTGTCATGAAATCCGAGTCACTGAGCATATTACTGTTGAGCGCGTTTATAGGACCTCCAGTCGCTCCTTCGTTGGCAAAATGATTGGGATTAGGAATTTCCATGCCTTCAAGCCGCCATAATATGCCTCTGGGTGAATTGCCTCTAACAACAATGTCGTTATTGCCTTCAGCATTACTAGCGACTCCTGCAAAATTGGCTACCATCCTGGCAGGATCGTTGAGTGCTCCCGAATATCGTTGTGTTTCTTCAACAGAAAATGATCGAGCACTTATCAAAGCCATTTCGTTAAGGACTTCCGCCGGATTTTGTTTAGCGGTGACGACTACGGCTTCCAGGTTTTCAATAGACTCCTGCAAGCCAATATTGAGAATGACTTCTTTTGCTGCGGTGACTAGTAGATTAGGAATGATCTTGTCCTCGTATCCAATATAGGTAATGACTAGTGTGTTACGGCCCAGAGGGACATTATCTATTCTAAATTCACCATTTACGTCGGTTATGGTGCCTAATAAAAGGTCGCTATTGAGGACTCGAATGGTAGCGCCTATTAAAATACCTTCTGCATCCTGATCAACTACTCTGCCTCTAATGGTTTGTATGCCTTGTGCTTCTAATTTGATGATGACGCTCAATAGAAAAATAGTTTTTAAAATGAGTTTTGAGTTCATGATTTTGTACTTGTTTTCAGTAAGGAACCCAATTGCTGATTTACCCCTACGCCAGGCATTTTCTTCGAAGTATGTCAGCAGTTGAATGGCTTTCGATTCTTGACGGTGAGGAGCTCAATTAGTGAACTCGTACTTATTTGAGGAGATCAGAAAAGAACTATTTTATTGCATCTTTTTAGAGCGAATTCGCGTTTCAGGAATCAGCTCTCACCATGATCTTCGTCAGCTTAGCAGGTAGGACATAATCAGCACAGTTATGTACTTTTGGCGCAAAAAAGGTCATGCAATTAGTAGCAGTAGAGAAGGCATTAGAAGCTCTCCAGCCAGGACAGATGGTATTCGTACATAGCGCAGCGATGACGCCGACTTATTTGATATCGGCTGTAGTAGATTCGGAAGTACGAGATATCAGCTTTATTCATATACATACGGAGGGGGATGCGGACTACGTATTAGACGAAAACAAAGATAGATTTCATACTCATGCCTGTTTTGTCGGAGCCAATATCCGAAAACAAATCAATGCGAACGGAAATGCCAATTACATTCCGGTATTCCTGAGCGAAATCCATCAGGTACTTAAACATGGCAACAAAAAACCTGATGTGGCATTGATCAAAGTCTCACCACCGGATGCCCACGGTTTTTGCTCCTTGGGGGTTTCCGTAGATGTAACATTACCTGCATTGAAATCGGCTAAAACGGTGATAGCTGAAATCAGCGAACATGTACCGCGAGTCCACGGTGATGGATTTATCCACGTAAGTGATATTGACTTCGGAGTGGAGTCTCATCGTGAGATGTACTGCCTGGAGCCAAAGGAATTATCTCCGGAAGAGATTCAAATTGGTAAAAACGTTGCTGATCTGGTAGAAGACGGTTCCACCCTACAGATGGGCATTGGAGGAGTGCCTGATGCTGTGTTACGAGCATTGAGCGGCCACAAGGACCTTGGTATTCATACTGAAATGTTTTCAGACGGTATTTTACCACTTGTTCAATCCGGTGTGGTAAATGGCTTTAACAAAAAAATATATCCTGGTAAGCTTGTTTCTGCTTTCTCTGTAGGATCTCAAAAATTATATGATTTTCTGCATGACAACCCGATAGTAGAGTTCAAAGAAGCTGCTTTCACTAATGATACAGCTGTGATTCGTAAAAACCCAAAAGTAGTGGCTATCAATAGCGCGATTGAGTTGGATCTTACCGGTCAGGTTTGTGCAGATAGCATTGGAACATATCAGTTCTCCGGGGTAGGAGGGCAGATGGATTTCATTCGAGGTGCGGCACTTTCAGAAGGTGGTAAACCTATTATTGCGTTGTCATCTACTACTCGCAAGGGCGAATCTAAGCTGGCTCCCTTTTTAAAACAGGGTGCGAGTGTCACCACTACCAGGGCGCATGTGCATTGGATAGTTACTGAATATGGGGCAGTGGACCTTTTTGGCCAGGATTTAGTACAACGAGCCAAGCTGTTGACGAGTATTGCGCATCCTGGTCATCGTGAGGTGTTGGAAAGGGCTACGTATGAGCGATATAGGATTTAGTTCCTTTTTTCCACCTAAAGACTCATCAGTAGGTGGCCATTTCGTGACAACCCTGAATGTAGGTTGCGTACGATTGTAAAACCGTCCAATATTATCAGGTTGTTAAGCTTTCTCTCCGGGCCTTGGTAAGTACGTAAATAGCACTTTCTTTGCGGGATTATTCTAAGCGCACCTTCTGATGCTTACAAAAGTTTCAATGTCGGAGAGGAGAACACTTTTTTTGCTCCTTGGTAAGATTCTTGCCGTGGTGCTCATCTTCGTATTTGCTATAGACTTAATCGATATATCGCTTCGATCTCTAGGCAAGGAAACTGCAGAGTCTTTTATTCAAGCTACTACAAATCCCTTTATCGGATTGTTTATGGGGCTTATGATCACTGCCATGATTCAGAGTAGCTCAACGACGACCTCTATCGTTGTGGCATTGGTAGCCACTAACACGATCAGTCACACTACTGCAGTACCTATTATTATGGGGGCTAATGTAGGTACTACGATCACGACATGTATTACCTCGCTAGCCTTCATTGATAAAAAGAAAAAATTCAGGAGAGCTCTCTCTGTAGGTCTGGCTCATAACATTATGAATCTTATTTTACTAGTAGTGCTTTTTCCTTTGGAGTATTATTTGGGCATTCTTTCTGGATTTTCCGAAGCCATTGTTTCGCTCTTTCCGATTGAAGCTAGTTCTGTAATGCCTGGGCAAACTTCATTTGCACCCTCAACTTCAATAGTAGAGCAGCTTATTCATTGGATCAACAATGATACGCTCGTTTTGCTAGGGGCTTTTATTCTATTGCTGATCTCTATCAAGACGCTAGCGAACTACGCAAACAATTTCTTTTTGATCAGTGCTAACCGTCAGGCGTTGAAGACCAGACATGTTGGCGATAAGCGAAAGTCACTGTTAGTTGGGTTAGTACTTACTTCAATTGTACAATCCAGTTCTGTAACAACGTCATTAGCTGTCCCTTTAGTAGCTACTGGTAAAATTTCATTGAAGAAAGCTTTTCCCTACTTGATCGGTGCTAACATTGGAACCACCATTACCGCATTTATCGCAACACTCTTTCAGTCAGAGGCGGCTTTAGCCATTGCTACGGTTCATTTACTATTCAATGCAATTATGGTCCTGCTGTTTTTTCCTTTCAACATGGTACGGGCAAAAATTGTGAACTTCTCCAAGTCTTTTAGTACAAGAATAGAGGAGAACAGAGTTATTGGGTTCCTCTACATTCTTTTTACCTTTTTCATTATCCCCTTCTTGTTGATCTACCTGAATACAGACTGAAATCAAGTCCTACCACTCAATGGACAACTGCAAATTGGGAGCAAAACCTATTGCGAATTGATCCTCGAATAGCGTCATCCCATCACGGATTCTTTCCTGCTCATCAATTTGATTGGATTTGTTGAAAATGTTAAGTAAGCTGAGCCCGATTTGGCCTTTCCAATCACGTTTTTCGGTTTTGGGCAGCGTGTAAGATACGGACAGATCCCATTGCGTGATATTCCCATAACGTTCAGGGAATTCCCGTCTTCGCGGCGGCGGTGGGCCACCAGGAGGAGGTCCGGGAGGCCTTTGTGGCCTGGTTGACATAGGTGGAAGTTTTCTAGGGGGAAATTGCGCATATATCCCCGACATAAACCGCCCACCAATTGAAGTTTTCCACCTACCAGAGGTGTAATTTCCACCGAACTTGAAGATATGGGGTTGATCAAAATCAGTTCTGTAATAGGTGCCGGATAAAGTGTCAAATGAAATAATAGATTTGCTGATGGAGTAGCTGGCCCACCCTGTCAAGTGATCACTGAATCGGTTTTTAACAAAGAAATCTATCCCTCGAGTTTCAGCATCAGCCAGAACAGTTACATTCCCCTCAGCAAATCGCGTGGTTTTACTATAAGCGATATTTTCAGTGGACTTGATGTAACTTTCTACATCAATTACCCAACTTCCCCTTTGCCAAAGTGCTCCGACCATTAACTGCTGTCCCCTGATAACCTCTGTTTCAGTACCATCAGCCAGCCACCATAATTCGTTCTCGAAGCCCGCGCTTGAGAATTGTAGGTTCTTCACCTGGCTAATGTATTGATTGTATAGACCGAATGCCCCTTTCACCTGCAATGCCTTGGAAATGTCATAGTTAGCAAAAATTCTGGGAGCCATCACAAAATCCTTGAGCTGGGAATAGTATGTAGCTCTGACTCCTATTTGAAGATGAAGGTTTTCGAGTCGTCCCAATTGATAATTGACAAAAGGAGAAAGTGTTGTGCTTGAAATCAGTCTCATGGTATCTAGGTTAGACCCCATTGCAAAAGCTGAGTCTCCACCTGCTCTGTGCGAATTGAACTCTGTTTTTTGATTACTTATAGCTGAACCCACGGACAGAACATCCTCTTCATCGATCAAAGCTGTGATGATTAGTTGGGCATTGAAGTCATTTAGTTTGTTTCTTGAATCATTGTTGGCTTCAACCCGACCTGTGCTTCGATTGCTAGCCCGGGAGAGAAATTCATAATCATAACTCGAGGAAGTTACACTTAACTCACTTTTGAGATGGCTGGAGAGATCTGAAGCAAGCTTAACATTGAATCCGAGATTTCTCAGCCGATTACTTTCATCTATAATTACATTCTCTCTAGCCTGATAACTCATTTCATTTAACACATATAAGGAGCTTAGAGAAAGCAGATGGCGTTCACCTAGTTGATGTACAAGCTTCAGGTTTGCATCGTTGTAGTTGATATTAAAATTGAACAATTGGCCAGCAGCGTCCGCAGACTCCACTTTGGTACTTTGGTAGACCATGTCTGAAATGGCCTCCAACTTGGGGGAGCTCCATGAAGTGGGAAGAGAGTGTCTGGCGGCTAAAACAATACCCGTTTTCCCCTTTTTTATTGGTGCGGATAAAAAGGCAGCTCCATTCAAAGCATTGATCAACGCTCCAAATTGGGCAGAGTCTAAAACATCATTCCTGGACTGGATGTCAATGGCACCACCAACGCGTCCACCTATCTCTGGGCTAAATCCATTTCGGTAGACGCTTATACCAGAAACTACTTTCGGGTTATATGGTGAGATAGAACCAAAAAAATGTCCCCTATGATACACTGGAATATCGTCATACAGGATAAGGGACTGATCTGTAGAGCTTCCTCTGATGAAGATATTCCCTGCTCTTCCATCAGGAGCATTGACCCCAGGCATAACCCGAATTGACTCTAAAATATCTCCATCTGTTTCGCCAGGCAGCAGGGCTAGGTTTTGCATGTCCACATCTAGGCTATGATCTAAGATGTTGGCATTAATACCATCGGTCATGTAGTTGGTAATGATAACCTCAGGCAACACAAAAGTGGCTGGAACCAAGGATATAGGAAAGGTCCCGATTGCACTTAACAATTGATTGAGGTC
>JAHCMJ010000145.1 GCA_019192485.1 Cyclobacteriaceae bacterium HetDA_MAG_MS6
GTAAGTATTGAGGTCAATGCATCTGCCGATATTCTGACTTTGGTGCCTACTATCACCCTTTCTAATCGAGCGGCGATCTCACCAGCCTCAGGAGTCGCTAGGGACTTCAGTTCGGCTGTCGATTATGTGGTGACTGCGGAAGATAATACCACCAGGCAGTGGACCGTCACAGTAGATCAGGTACCTTCAGCTCCAGCACTGAGCACAACCAACAATGATGTTCTACAGACCGCCGCAGACCTTTCATGGAATAGACCTTCAAGTGCCGTGAGTTACAGCCTGGAAGTAAGCACATCCAATGATTTTAGCAACCTCATTTCAGGCTATGATCCGTTAGTCATTGGTGATGCGTCAACCTTGAGCGAAAATATTACAGGATTGACTTCTGGAACGACATATTATGCCCGGATTCTGGCTACTAATGGCACTGGTAGCAGTTCTACTTACTCCGATACGTTAACTTTTCTGACCAGGCCAGCTGACCCGGTATTGACCAGTGTAGACCTAAGCGATGTTGGTCAGCAGGATGTCGATTTTAGTTGGACGGCTGTTTCAGGTCAAGTGGATAGCTATGATATTGAAGTTGCTTTGAGTAGTGATTTTTCTTCGCTAGAAACAGGCTACCCGGTTAACTTGACAAGCACTCAATTTATCATTGGTAGTGGTGACTCCGGAACTGCTGCTTTAGTGGCCAATACGACTTACTATATCAGGGTTATAGCGCACAATACAACTGGCAGTTCTAGTTATTCAAATACGGTATCAGTGCTAACCAAGCCAGAGGCCCCAGTCATTAACGCCATAGGCAATGCTGACGTGGGCCAAACTAATGCTAATGTTTCCTGGAATTCAGTGTTTAGTTCAGGCGGTAGTTATAATATTGAGGTGTCCAGTACTGATTTTACAGCCGGAGCTACTATTCTTCCAAACTATCCTTTGAATGTCACTGGCACTTCTGTTGACCTTGGTGCTGTAGTCGGTACTAGTGCACTGGAGCCAGGTACTTTTTATTGGGTAAGGATCCGTGCTAGCAACGCGTCCGGAGAATCGACTAATTCGAATGTGGTGATGATTTTGACAAGACCATCGGACCCTGTTCTGAATGATGTATCGTTAACTGATATTGGTCAAGAGGAGATTTCTTTTAGCTGGCCTGCTGTAGCTGGAGAGGTAGATAGCTATGACCTGGAGGTTTCTTTGAATAGTGATTTTTCTTCATTAGCAAGCGGCTATCCCGTAAATCTTATGTCTACGGAATTCAATATTGGTAATGAGACAGGAACAGCTGCCCTGAGTGCAAATACCACTTATTTCATTAGGGTGTTGGCTCGTAATGGCACTGGAAACTCTAATTACTCTAATACGCTATCTGTATTGACCAAACCAGAAACTCCTGTTCTCAATGACGTTGACAACTCAAATGTGGGTCAGTCCACTGCTACTATATCATGGAGTTCGGTATTCCCTTCAGGAGGAAGTTATAATGTTGAGGTATCAAGTACGGATTTCAGTGTTGGGGCAACCATTCTAGCAGACTACCCTTTGAATGTCACAGGGACTTCTCTTACGGTCGGGTCTGATCTCGGTACCAGTGCGCTCGAAACCAGCACGACTTACTGGATTCGCCTTCGAGCTAGTAATACATCAGGCGAATCGCCGAACTCTAATTCGGTGATGATCCTGACAAGACCCTCTACTCCAGCTGGGCTCCCGGCAAGCGATATTACCGCCTCAATGTTTACTGCCAACTGGTCTGCCGTGGATGGCGCAGAGGGTTATATTTTGGAGGTCTCTGGTGACAACTTTGCCTCAACTGTTTTGGTTGACAGCACCACTGCTATTTCGGGCTCTGTTTCAGGGTTGACTACCAACAATCAATATCAATTCAGAGTGGTAGCTTATAATGGGACTGGCGTTTCTTCCTATTCCAATCAGGTTCTCGTTACCACGAATGCTGTTCCTACAGCCATTTCATTAACCAATGACATCGTCGATGAAAATCAAGAATCAAACGCCACAGTCGGTACAATCCTTACCACCGATATTAATGATGACAGTCATACTTATTCCTTAGTAAGTGGCGAAGGTGATGCTGACAATAGTGCGTTCAGAGTAGATGGTACTGTTTTGAGAACTAATACCACATTCAATTTTGAGGTTAGAAGTGAATATTCTGTCAGGATACAGACTCGAGATCCGGCAGGAGATACATTTGCTGATGCGATAACAATCAGGATCGAAGACATCAACGATGCTCCTGTAGATATTTCAATTACTAATTTGATCAATCCAACAGGTTACGATTCGGTAGGGACTAAAGTCGGCGATTTAGTGGCATCTGATGAGGATGACAACCAACATACTTTTAAAATGATAGAGGGAGGGGAATCCTTTCAGATAGTCAATAACACCACCCTGGAAACTGCAGCAGTGTTTGAAAATGAAGTGGATTCTACTATCAATGTAGTTATTCAGGCTATTGATCCGGATGGAGATACTGTCAATGTACCCATTGCTATTGAGATAAATGCTTTCATAGATACCACAGACCCCGATATCACACTTGAGACAAATAACCCTACAGCTTTTCTATCAGGAGGATCGGCAGTAACCATAGGGGCCAGGGTAGTGGACTTTCGCTTGGAGCAGGTCCAATTCTTCTCACGCCTGCTGACTGACACAGAATTTACGTCAACGCTTGTTACCAGCCAGACGGACGTGTATACTGTCACTATTCAGGAGGTGGATTTAGGAGTAGCGGGTATTGAATATTACTTTGAGGCCATTGATGTCGCAGGCAATATGACTACTTCATCTGTTTCAAAATTGGCACTTGAATTTCCGGCTACCGGAACTGAAAGCCCCGTGATCGAGTCAGTGCAGAAATTTGGCAGGACAGTGGATAAATATCAGATCATTTCAATTCCATACACTTTTTCGGGAACCAACAACAAGGTGGATGTTATTTTCAATGAGTATAATGGGGGAGTTCCTGACAATCGTACCTGGAGAGTTATCCGATTTGACAATGGTTTGGCGGAGCTTGTCAACCTGACCGCCTCATCTCAAATAGCACTAGGTGAGGGGTATTTCTTCATAGCAGAAGAGCAAAAAGAGATCAGAGTAGGACAGGCATCCATTAATGTTACTGATCCGTACCCCATTGATTTAGAAGCAGGCTGGAATTTGATTGGAAACCCCTACAACGTCGATATCGATTGGAGTGCTGTACTTGCTAGAAATGGCGTAACCGGTACTGTGCGGAACCTTAGAGTATTGGACCCTGCCAATCCTGAAACATGGCCCGAAAGCAACGTGCTGAAGAAGTTTGAAGGAGCATTCGTGCAGGCAGATCAAAACATTACAATCAATATTAGCTATCAGGATGTATTGCCTGATGGAGGTAGACTTGGTGGTATTGTCAGTCAAGACCCGGATATCGATTGGTATCTTCCCATATCGCTGGAGCAATCAGGAGATATCCGAAAAGCAGGTGTGGGAATGGACCGGGAAGCCAGGACCTCTCTTGATAGGTTCGATCAACTTGTTTTGCCAAGATGGCTTGAATATCTGGAAATTAGCTTCTTGCATCCCGAAGAAAAATTTGGACGATACAATCGGGATGTAGTCCCTGCGCAAGAGTCAAACATTTGGGATTTTGAGATCTCTTCGAGTAAAAATGGACCGTCTACTTTAAAATGGGATGCTAGCCAGATCAGTACAGCCAACTTGCGATTGCTTAATAAGGAGACTGGTGAGATTGTGGATATGAATCAGACCACAGACTACCATTTTGAGTTAAACGAAAAAGCTGGTTTCAGTATTCTGTATAGTCAAGATCCGGACGATCAATTCCGTTTTGATCAGGTTAGCGTGTTGGATGCATATCCAAATCCATTCGATCAGTCCTTCAATATACCTGTGAGACTTCCTGAGATGGATGCTAACTATAGTGCAGATATCACAGTCATGGACCTTTCTGGTAAAACACTATGGAGGCAACAATTGCAGGATCTGACATCAGGAGCCCATGAATTGCAAGTAACCACTCCCGGTAGTATTGCTCCTGGTGTTTATCTCTATCAAGTCATGATTAATAATAAACAGAGTCAAAATATTTATACGAAAAGAATCACGGTAAAATGAGAACATTAGCAAGCATCTTATTCACTATGGCGGTGTTGTTCTCCAATGCCCAGTTGGTTTCAGATCAAACCAATGCCATTCGGTTGGATTTTAAGCAAACTGAAAATGACAAGGAGATTGTATTACCAACTGTCCAATGGGAGTTTCCTGGAAGAGAGTACACCAATTCTCAAGAGAGACGAGCAAAATTTGTGGCGATCTTAGAATCTTCAAAGCCTATTCAGCTGGTAGAAATGGGGATTGGCAGGAAAAGGGGAGAAAAACCATTAGCTACTAAATCTTTTGAAGTTGCGAAAAATACTTTGCGATACAAGCTGGAGAAGGAAATCAATCTCCTGGACGGAGAAAATGTGATTAGCGTAACCGTTACTAACGTAGACGGAGGCGTAGTGACCGATTACCGTAACATCCTGGTAGGTTTCGATGCTATTTCTAAAGCTATTGATATCAATAGGCGAGATTATGCACTGCTGATCGGTACGGATAAATATGACCACTGGAACGATCTGGTAAACCCCGTTTACGACGTTGAGACTGTTTCCGAAATATTAACTGATAACTACGGGTTTGAAACAGAGGCATTGACAAATCCCCAGCAAGAAGATATTTTGATCAAAATCAAAGAATACTCGCAGAAAAAGTATCGTCCACAAGACCAGTTATTGATTTTCATTGCGGGACACGGTCAATTCGATGAAGCTTTTGGGGAAGGCTATATAGTGACCAAGGGAAGTTTGCAAAATGACGAAGCTAAAACGACATATATTCCTCATAGTGTTTTGAGAAATATTGTTGACAACATCCCTTGCGAACACATTCTTTTGGTCATGGATGTTTGCTTCAGTGGTACTTTTGACCCTGTAATAGCCCGTAGCAGATCTGCGGCGTATGAGGACCTGGATGACGCTGAATTGCTAGTAAGAAAACTATCAAAAAAGACACGAAGGTACCTTACCTCCGGTGGTAAGGAATACGTCTCTGATGGAGTTCCTGGAAAACATTCCCCTTTTGCTCAGAAATTTATTGAGGTGCTCAAATCTAGAGGAGGAGAGGACAGGATCATCACTCTTCAAGAGATCTATCCGGTGATGCAACGACTAAAGACCCTACCCAGGACAGGAGAGTTTGGTTTAAATGAGAAAGACAGTGACTTTGTGTTTGTCGTGAAGTGATCTCTGACCTACCTTAAGCTTTCTTTCTCTCTGAGTGATTCCTGCTATTGCATTTCCTTTCGATTTCCCTGATCTTGTGATCTTGGAACAGATGGATAGTACTACATGAATACTTACGATCACATTATTGTTGGTAGTGGGCAAGCTACAGGAACGCTGCTTGGGAAACTTATTCCTACAGGAGACAGCATTGCGGTCATTGAAGGAGGTAAGGTGGGAGGGAGTTGTGTCAACTATGGATGCACACCTACCAAGACTATGGTGGCATGTGCAAGGGCAGTTCAGATGTCTCGCAGAGGTGATTTTTTCGGATTTAAGAATTCTGAGCCCATTGTAGATTACGATCGAGTTCGTGAACGAATGAACGAGGTGCGGAATGCCTCCAGCAACGGACTTGCAGGCTGGATCGAAAGTACCGAGAATATAGACCTCATCCGTGAATGGGCTTCATTTGAGAGTAGCCATGTCTTGAATGTTGGTGCTCAGCAGATCGAGGGTAAGAAAATATATATCAATGTAGGTACCAGCCCTGCAGCTCCACCTATCGACGGAATCGATAATGTTTCGTGGTTGGATAGCGCAGGGCTATTGGACCTGGAGAAGCAGCCGGAACACTTACTGATAATAGGTGGCGGATACATAGGGATGGAGTTTGCCCAAGTATATAACAGACTAGGAACCGAGGTCACCATAATCCAGCGTGGGAGCCAGGTGATGCCCCAGGAAGATCAAGATGTATCTCTAGCCATACAGGAAATCCTGGAAGGAGAAGGAGTCAATATCCTATGTGGCGCATCAGCTAAATCTGTATCGAAAGAAAATAATGGGATCATTTTGACCATCGAGAAAGATGGTCTAGAAAAAGAAATTGTAGGTTCTCACCTTCTAGTAGCGGCAGGACGCAAGCCTAACACTCATAACCTAGGTCTTGACAAAGCTGGCATTAAAACCAATGCCCGAGGCTTCATTGAAGTAAATACGCACTGTCAAACTAACGTGAAAGATGTCTTTGCTGTAGGCGATGTCAATGGACATGGTGCTTTTACGCACACTGCAGTGAATGACGGAGAAATTGTATTGGATTATCTATTTGGAGGCAATCGAAATCTTTCCAAAAGAATTCCTATTTACGGACTATTTACAGACCCTCCTCTTGGCCGAGTAGGCATGACAGAAAAAGAAGCTTTGTCGAAAGGCTATCGGATCATGAAAGCGACAAAAGCCATGAGTACGATTAGTAGAGCAAAGGAAATGGGGGAGACTCAGGGGTTTGCCAAACTGATTGTGGATGCCGAGACGGATCTTATCCTGGGCGGGTCAATCCTGGGGCCAGGAGGTGACGAGATCATTAACATGTTTGCTGCCATTATGCATAGTCATATCCCATGCAAAAGCTACCGTGAGGTCGTATTAGTTCATCCTACAGTATCAGAACTCATGCCTTATGTGTTAGATGGCCTGCAATTGGTCGAGTAGCATCGTTGCAAATTAAGCTTCATGCTGATCCACCAAGATGGGATTTCCATCCGGATCTGCAAGCATGAAGTAGCAAGGACCTTTTTCCTCTTGGAGAGATGCTGATACGCTGTCAAAGGTGACGCCTTGTTTGCTCAACTCGTTGTAAATCTGACGCGCATTAGTTGGATTAAAAGTCAATGTGTTTTTGGGAAGCATCCCCTCAAAGAGTCCGATCTTGATTGCTCCATTAGCCATCACCAACCATTTTTCTTCCACACTTCCTCCATTTGAGATAGGAACAAATCCTAGTTTTTGGTAAAAGTCCCTGGATACTTTGATGTCTTTGACATTGAGTGCATTGTAGTGTTTTCCTAAATCCATAGGTGCGTTGTTTAGCGTAAATAAATCAACTCTAACTCAATAGCACCTCATACTTTCAGGTGATTTTGTAAACTTATCTGGTTGAAGTGTCCTGACGGGCAGGGTCGGTCGACAGATTTGTTGAAATCGATCTTTCTTTGCAACTGACCATGAGAGCTTGGTAAGTCCAAATGAGTTTTGTAAGCACACATTCGTTTCTATTGGTTATGGGTGCCCTACAGGGGCTCTTGCTGTCATTTATGATGGCGTTTGGTAAACGAGGAAATCTTCAGGCCAACCGAATCCTGTCGCTACTCATTGGCGCGTTCTCGGTCAATATACTCATCATGGAGGTGTTGAGAAATGCATATTTACTTTATCCTCATTTGCTCGGTAGCAACTTTCCTCTTTATTACTTATTTGGGCCCTTGCTGTGGTGGTATAGCCGACAGCTAACCAATTCCTCATTCGTCTGGCGTAGGGAACTACTACACCTTATTCCTTTTGTAGTAGGTTGTATGGCTTTAATGCCATTGTATTGGCAGTCCGCCTCCGATAAAGTGGCTCTTTACGAGGCTATGAACCAAGATGGACTGCCTACTTTCTTAGTGGTGGGATGGATGTTAGAATGTATGCATTTAGCTATTTACGCAACGCTGAGTATACAACAATTGCGCAAGTACCAATTACAGATTCGATCCAGGTTTTCCAATATTGATCGGATCAACCTCAACTGGCTTAAGAAAGTAATTACAGCTAATCTTGTTATATGGGTCACTTATGAGCTCATTCTGATCAATTACCTTCTTGGGTTTCGACTGGACCTTCTGGGCTTATCTGGTTATGTATTGGGCTACTTGAGCTCCTTCTTCATTTATATCATAGGTTACATGAGTATCAAACAGCCTGAAATATTTCTTGGCTCGCCTTCGCTGACCATTGATGGCGAACATGTGAAAACAAAGTACTATCGGTCGGGGCTCACACCCCAAAAGGCCTCTGAGTATCAGGAAGCTCTCATTCAGTTTATGGAGGAAGAAAGCCCCCACTTAAATCCCGATCTCACATTACAGGATTTGTCGGAAGCGCTGTCTATTCCAGCTAATCATCTTTCCCAGGTTATCAACGAAAAATTTGAATGTAATTTCTTTGATTACATCAATGGATATAGAATTAAGGAATCTAAAGAGTGGATGGCTGATAGCGCCAGAAATCAGGCAACGATGCTTCAAATTGCTTTCGAGTCAGGCTTCAAATCCAAGTCCACCTTTAATGCCGCATTTAAAAAGCATCAAGGTCAGACGCCCAGTCAGTTTAAAAAACAACAGAATACACTTCGTAGCGCCTAAAGGTGACTTGACCTACCCGCTAGGTCGATATGGTCAGGACCTATACCTTGTTTTGGTATCAAAAAAAGAAAAACTATGAATGATCAGATGTTAAGAAGAGCGCTACATGCCAACTGGATTTTTTCAACCATTTCCGGTCTGTTGATGATTTTTGATGAACCCATATTGCAAGACCTGGCTGGAGTCAGCTATCCATTTGCTGGTCTAGGTTATCAACTTCTGTTTTTTGCTGCCATAGTAGCTTTTGCTGCTTTTAGGAAGGCTATCTCTAAAGCTCATGTATGGGTTATCATCGTACTGGATGCTTCCTGGGAGCTCATGTGTATCACACTATTATTTGTCCCTACGGGAATGACCACTACAGGGAAAGTTATCATGATGGTCTCTGCTGCTATTGTTGGTACTTTAGCATATTTTCAGTTGATAGGGTTGACAAGAGCTACCTCGAAGAAACTTGCCGTGTGATAATCACAAAAAGAAGACAACTCTTAAGAGGCTGTCCTAAAAGTCGTCATTTCGACCGTAAGGGAGAAATCCCATGCTTTAAAGGCGCTGAATATCAATATTTTGAGATTTCTCGATTCCTCGAAATGACCGGGTCGCGAAGACGCTGTTTTTTACCTTTTGAGACAGCCTCTTGCGACGGTCCTTTGCTGCGGTGGGTTTTAAAACCATAGTTTTGGCTTTTGATGAAACCTGGAGCACTCATCCGGAACTCACTTTACCATTTTGCTTGTATATAACCGAGGAGTACTTGACCAGCTTCGTCAAGATCCTTTCCAAAAGTGATAATCCCTTCTTCATGTCCCGCCATGACCAGTATCTTTTGATTGACGACATCTGTTTCTTGAAACAACCTTTTGACTTCCTCTGCCATATCAGGCGTGCCATATTGCACCTCTTTGCGAGTTGTAGGTACCTGGGACATGAGTTGCAGCCACAGTGGCTTGCTATGAACATGAATAACAGCTTGAATGTCAGTAGATTGACGGTAGATGGTGCCATGAGTCATAGACTCTGAAGAGGCTTTTACCATACCTATACAACTTAGAAGATTCCTTTTTGCTTCAAAGGACGTCACCAACGAATAATGCTTCTGGTCGAGTGACTTGAGTCCACCTGTGGCTGATCCAGTAACCAGGAACTGTTTGTCACTTATTCGCTGACTGATGTTACCAAATCCAATACCATCCGGATATACTCCGATAAGTCCCATTTCGAAAAGTCTTGAGCGCCATGAGTTGATCTCGTTGATATCAAGTTCTTTAGGGATCGACATCTGAGTCCAATCACATTGGTATTTGATGTAGCCCTCATCTCTCATTTCCTTTCCGGAAATAATGTTAAGATTCCCTCTCGTGAGGCGGGACAGACTCCTCTTTCGGTGATCAACCCTGTAATAAGCCTTGCTGGAGTAACATCAAAGGCATAGTTGGCAGCATTGCTGCCTTCCGGCGTAAGAAGTACTTTTGTGAGCACTCCATTGGATAGCCCCTGAATGTACTTCACTTCCTCACCTTCTCGTTGTTCGATAGGAATATCTATTATTCCATTATCTATAGACCAGTCAATTGTAGATGAGGGTAACGCCACGTAAAAAGGCACCTGATTATCATGGGCTGCAAGTGCCTTAAGATATGTGCCAATCTTATTGGCAACATCTCCTGTATGGGTTGTTCTGTCGGATCCTACTATGACCATGTCCACTAACCCATGCTGCATGAGATGACCTCCGACATTGTCAGATATCACTGTGTATGGGACATTGTTTTCATGGAGCTCCCAGGCAGTCAATCTGGCTCCTTGATTTCGAGGCCGGGTTTCATCCACCCATACATGTAATTTGATCCCATTTTGATGTGCTGAATAAATAGGAGCCGTTGCCGATCCGAAGTCTACGAATGCCAACCAACCAGCATTGCAATGGGTTAGGATATTAACGGTGTCTTGCTTCTTATCAGCGATATTGGTAATCAGATCAAGGCCATATTCACCAATTTTTTGGCAGTATGACGCGTCTTCGTTAGCGATCTCTCTAGCTACCTTTAAGGAAACGACCACTCGCTCCTTAGCTTCAGCCACTTCTCTCAGGGCCGCAAGTTGTCTATTTACCGCCCACTCCAGGTTAACAGCTGTGGGCCTCGTGGCTTTTAGTTGTTCTCCACAAGCTAGCACATAATCTTGGGTATGGTCGTTTCTAAGTGCTTCTAATGTTGCCAGATACATACCATATCCCGCAGCAGCACCGATCAGCCCTGCACCACGTAGGTGCATCTCCTTAATGGCCTTTGCCATTTGGTTGACTGACCGGACTTCCTCAATGACAAACTGATGAGGAAGTGGACGTTGATCAATGATCTGAATGATTTGAGCATCTTCCGGGTGTTCCCAGATGGTCCTGTAGCGTTGGCCTTGTACAAGCATGCGCTAATATAGATCAGTGGTCCACGCTACCCAAGTGGAGCGGCACCGGTTTTTTAGTCAAGATTTATAGATATTAACTTCTTTACCTTATCCACTAGCCATAT
>JAHCMJ010000146.1 GCA_019192485.1 Cyclobacteriaceae bacterium HetDA_MAG_MS6
CGCAATGCGGCAGAATCACGAGCTAAACTTGTAACTCCTAAAGTCAATATCCCGCTGGTCAATGTAAGCCCGGGTACCTGGCTGTTCTCGATCTCCAGGCGATAATCTCCTTCATCTTCAAAAACTACATTGGGCAATGAAATGCTACTTGCCGTCTCTCCCGTCAGAGAGCCTTCGTCACGATACCATTGATAGGTATTATTGACACCAGAAACAATGAAAGAAAGGAGTACATCCGCATTACTCTCAACAAGTGTATCCCTACTCACAGAGATGCTATCCTGGGGAGCATAACTGAAATTTGTCACGCCAATATTGCTTTCCAGATCACCAAATTGCAACTTGTTTCCCTCAACAGACAGGTTATCAAGATTGGTGAGTGAATTCAAAGCTGGAATTGAGCTGATGTCATTTTCACTAAGATCCAGAGTCTCGAGTTGAGCAAATTCATTAAAAGAAACTGGAATCGTATCAGAAAGGGCATTGCTGGCCAGGTTGATAGTCACTAGTGAGTCTGCAAACGAAAGATCGCCCGGAACGATACCTGTAAGATTGTTGGAAGATAAGTCCAAAGCCGAGACGCGGGAATTGGCCAAAGTCACCCCATTCCATGCTGACAAATCACTGCTTAACCAACCAGAGTTATCGACCCAGTTAGCGCCATCGGTTGCATTGTATAGCGAGACTAGCGCCAAAGAATCCTCTTCAAAGTCTGATAGAAATGCCCTATAGTTCTTAGAAGTAAGCTCCAGATCTGTAATAAGTGTATTCCTTACTTTGAGGAAATACGTTCCTGTGTCGAATTCCGTGAAGCTGCCCAGAATATAAGACGACAGATCTGCAGAAGGTATAGTATCTCCGTCTAGGAACCACTGATACTGGTTGTTGATACCTCCAATAACCAAATCAATAGATAGGGAATCACCGTACGACACCAACGAATCTCCCCCCTGATCTCCAAGAATTGCTTGATTGCTATAGGTCAGGTTCGCAATGGATGCAATGTCCTCCAAGTCGCCAAAATCGAAGAAATTGCTATCCAAGGCGACCGTATTTAGTGATGATATCGTGGATATGTTGGATTCAAACTCACTCAAGGCATTGTCATGCAATAACAAAGTCTGTAGGCTATTAAACGCCGACATGGTTGAAGGCAAAGTATCTGTGAGGGCGTTAACAGATAAGTCAATTTTTTTCAACTCGTCGATATAGCCAAGTTCCTTGGGCACAATGCCACTTAGGTTATTGTCCGGTAGTTGTAGAGAATCGACCCGGTCGCTGACCACTGTCACACCAAACCAATTGTCAATGTTTCCTGAAAGCCAGTTAGTATTGTCAGTCCAGTTGGCTCCATCTAGTAACTGGTAGATAGCCACCAAAGAAGCTGAGTCCAATTGCCTACCGGGACCAAAAGCTGAAAAAGTCGCAGTCTCTGCAATGCCCCAAACGCCATCCTCATTTTTTGCTCTTAGGGAAACGGTATGCTCTCCTTCTGGTAAGGCATTTGCTGCGAGTAGCACTTCTCTAAATGGCTCGGGTTCCGCAGGACTTATCACAATAGATAGTCCTTGATCGTACCCGGGATCGGTATCAAAGAAGTATTCAAGTTCTGACACATTGGCTAGAATTGCTCCGGAGGGGTCCACATAAACCATTCGTTGCTCTGGGATACCCCAACCACCGCCAACACCTTTGCCTCGCATAAATAATCGATGGAATCCAATGGACAATGTATCGGTAGGAATAGAATCCACCACATTTACCATGGTACTGGCAGTAATAGGAGCTCCAATGACATATCCGTTACCATACCCTGGATCGGTATCAAAGAAATATTCGATGGTGTCGATTTCCACCATACCAGAAACATTTTGATCAACATAAATGAGCCTTTGTTCAGGAATACCCCACAGCCCACCTTCACCTTTGGCTCGAACCATTAGCGTATGGAAACCGGTGGTCAAAGTATCAGTGGGAATGGCATCAGTGATATTTACAAGAACGCCAGGAGTAATAGGATTAGCGAGTAAGGTGCCATTGCCATAGCCGGGATCTACATCAAAAAAATATTCGATAGTATCTACCTGCACTATGGCTCCCCCCTGGTCGACATATACCAGTCGGCCTTCAGGGATGCCCCAAAGACCCCCTTCACCTTTTGGTCTAATGTAAAGAGAATGGAACCCCGTAGACAAAGTATCAGTCATGATGTTATCAACGATATCAACAACTGCTCCAGGCGTTATAGGATCTCCCAATAACCCCCCGTTGCCGTAACCAGGATCGGTATCGAAAAAGAACTCCACCGTATCCACTTGTACAATTGCTCCACTCTCATCCACGTAAATCAATCGTTGCTCTGGTATGCCCCAGCCTCCTCCTTGTCCTTTAACTCTTACCAATAAGCTATGAAATCCTGTGACCAAGGTATCTGTTGGGATGTTGTCAATAACATTTACCAAAGCTGCTGGAGTAATCGGATCGTCTAATAGCACGCCATTACCATAACCGGGATCCTCATCTATGAAGTATTCCACGGAATCTACTAACACCACGGCACCGGCATTCTGATCTACATACACCAGTCGACCCTCCGGGATACCCCATTTGCCGTGTTCATCAAGCGCTCTGGTATATAGGGTATGAAAACCCAGATTGATCGTATCAGTCCCGATGTTAAAATTTGCATCCACCACAGTATTATTGGTAATTGTGATGCTTTCACCCAATCCGTAGCCAGGATCTACATCTAGAAAGTACTCCATCTGCACGATGGTAGTATCCTGCGCGCTCAACTGTAGGAACAACAGTATTGCGGTAATATATACCCAAATCCTTTTCATGACTATATCAGTCAAATTTGGATCAATTACCTACCGCCCGAATGTCAACAGGAAGATTGTCTCCTTGTCTGATTACTGAAGGAACGATAAACTGTCGGATATAGGGCAAAGATGTCCCTGTAATTTGGTAGGGAATGGAGCCACCCGTTAAACCGATATCTGTAGCATCATTGCCCCCACCTATGATCTGCGTTGAGGTAGGGTCCGGTGCCGGATTCCATGAAAAATCCCAGGCAGTGGCAAAAACAATATTGGCATCGGCGAAAGTGGCTCCTGCCAGGTTGCTTTCTGTAAGGTTACCACTGTAAGAGTTTCCGGTACCAACAGTAACTGTGGTATCCGTACCATTAACAAAAAGGTTATTGTTAAAAGTGTTGTTGGCATTGGTCCCCTCTGCAGATGGGGCCGCTCCATAAAAAATACAATTACTTATACTGGAAGAATTGATATCCTGAAATGCTTTTACATCACCTCCACTACGTAGGAATAGACAGTGATTAAACAACGTCCCATTGGTCGCGGTAATGCCTCCGAATGATGTCGAAACAGAATTATATACAAGAATAGAATTTGTAAAAACAATATTACCGGCATCACCATCCATTTCTATCGGCCTTGACCCGATTCCGGAGATAACGCAATTGCGAAAGACTACATCTGAAACAGATTCACCTGTACCAAAAGCTATACGTGTATAATGAATTAAGGAGTTGTCTATTTGGATATTGGCGACATCGGTACTGGTAGTATTATCACCGATATCTAATATCCCCTCTATGGTTAACCCGGAAATCCTGATATTAGAGCCATCGATATCCAATCTGGAGAGCGTGGACCTCAGGAAAATTTCTTTATCAGGATTGAACCCTCCACCAAATAAAGTAATAGAATCATTAGCCTCAGTAATCGTAACACTACCATAGGTCAGGTTGCTAGGCTTGACATGTAGGATATCGCCAGCTACTGCTGCATTGATGGCAGTCTGCAAGTCATTGTAGACGTGCGCTCCAGAGGGTGCTCCGGGCGTGTTATCTACAAGCAGGATGTTCTGAGCTTGTGTGTTAAGGATCGTAAAACTTAAAAGAAAAACGGTTACGATGGTTTTCATAATCAAAGCGGTTTGAAGTCTGTATTTGAAATTAAGCATGAAATTCAACTTTTCTAAGAAAAAATTTAACTTTTTCTATTTCTCAGATGGCGCATATCATAGCTTTAAAAAGACTCACAAACTTTGATTGATTCCCGATTATAGAACAATTTTTTTTACAATTTTTGGAAAAAAAGCGAAAACACAGAATATATGACCTTCAAAAGGGCTTAGTGTTTGACGATCATTTTGTAGGTGACAATATTTTTATTGGGTTTTTCAGGATCGTAGAAATACATGAGATAAACTCCACCAGTCACCTGACTTACATCCAACTCTGTCGACATGTTGTATCCTTTTTTCATTTTACCCTGGTGAACAACTTGCCCTTTGAGATCAACCATCTTCATCTGCACGTTGTCAGACAACAACTTGCCATACTTGATGGTCACTCTATCGTCAGCCGGGACAGGAAACACGGTAAGGTCCTTGAAATATTTCCGGTAAAAACCTAATTCTTCCACCAACTCAACGACAATGCGATCTTCATTGATGGTAGCTTCAAGTTCTAATCTATTGTCTTCCATACCACCTTCACCCACTTCAAACTCCACGAAAGAGTTAGGGTCCATAGGAATCCCGGGATATTGGATATTGAGCCTATACCGATCTGGAGGTAAGTTTTCAAAAGTCACTCGTCCGTTATCATCCGTCTCTTTGTAGGCCACGAGATCATATATATCTTCTTCGGGTCTTCCGGAGCTTCGCCGCTTGCTCAAAGAACAACCGGCACGACGTACTCGCCTTCTCGCTAATGCTCTTGCACCCTCGTTATCTGCAAAATCGCTGAAGACATCCAACCCTACAATACTGGCATCATCGATAGGAGCCAGGGGTCTCGGCTGCTGTTGCATGACCAATGCCTCTTCCACAAAGTCTCGCAAAAACAGGGTGTCAGCTTCTTCCCAAAGGAAAGTGCTTTCAAAATAGGTAGGAAGTAGTTTCACAGAATCCGTACGTCCATCGGTGGTGGCTTTGAGTAAGAGTGTATCCGTTCGAACGAGCAACAAATAGTTATCCAAAATGATATCCTCCAAAACGACATCCTCAGCAGTGACTAACTGCGCATTAACGGTGGTATCGTAAGGCACTCCAGGTTCATTTATCTTAAATAAGTACACCTCCCCTTCATCTAATTGAGTATCATTATCATCCAAGTCCTTGTAAATAGGAGCAAAGGAAATATCTGCTTTTGCCAATACGGTCTGTGTATTGGCATTCAGTGTGAGTCCGGGAACGAGGTCATTGGTAATAGCAACTTGAAAATCCCCCATGTTTTCATAGCCTATATTGTTAATGGTTAGGCTTGGCTCATCCTCTCCAACAACAGTTTGACCCAGCGCTGCATTGGTTCTGGTCCATGTATAGTGATTGGCTGACCCATCTGTTTCCACACTAAGATCAAAATCCTGACCTACGTCAATAGTGGTAAACAAACCCTGGCCAACCGCAGCCTGAGTTCCATATACAATCCCAGGTACCGTTACGTTTGGCTCAAGATCAGCAAAAGTCAATTGATTATCTGACACATTGACCAAGGTAACATTTGACAGCTCATTGAGATCGGGAAGACCTACGACGTTATTGCTGGCGATGTCAATATTAGTAAGACCTTCCACATCAAGAATATCTTCGGGTACCTCACCGGTCAGGTTGTTCCCATCCAAATCCAGACCAGTGACACGCTCACCTTGAATAATAACACCAGGCCATTGGCTAATGGGAAGGTTGGGCCAATCACCTGCGACCCAATTTGATCCACCCAAGGCATTGTAAAATGCCAATAGCGATGTAGAGTCCCGTTGCAATGATGATACCCTGAGATTGATAGGTTGAGTAATCAGCGTAAGTCCGGGAACGTTGGAGTTGGTAACTTCTGCATGAAAAATGCCTTCATCTGTAAAATCAGCTATTTCTACATCAACTGAAGGGCCAGATCCCGAAATCGGAGTGTTATCTTTAAACCATGTGTAGTTATTAGCTGATCCTGTCACCGTTCTGTCAGCGGTATATGTACTGCCTGTTTGCTGTAGCGTGCGAACTTCTTCTAATACTTCTTTTTGATTCTGATATTGTACAGCTGCCGACGAAGCTAAAAGAGATTCAATCGTACCAAATTGGAGTCGGTTTGCCGAAACATCCAGGTCTGCCAAAGCCAACATGCCACTTATATCGCCTACATCCTGAAGCTCATTATCCGCCAAAGACAGATTAGAGGTAGACTCCAAGCCCGTTAGTATATCCGGAAAATCTCCTTGCAGGTTATTGCCATCCAGAGCAACTTCAGATACACGTTTTTCTGCTAAAGTCAAACCAGACCAGGTATCAAGCGACGTGGAAAGCCACCCCGCATTCGCATTCCAACTGGCTCCGGTGGTATTCTGATAGATACTCACTAAGGCCAGTGAATCTGCCACCCGTAGTTGCTCGTCGAAGAATCTAGCGACTACCAAAAATCCTTCACCCGCTTTCGAAGAACTGGTCAAGGTCCCACTTATAAGATTACCGGTGCTAGATTCCACTCCCAAGCTAACGTATACACCTGGCAATGTACTGGAGTACCCAACCACTGCTTCGCTGATCTGACCGGCCACTGTCTCATTAATGAGAGGTATCTGTACCTTGGCCTGACCAAAACCACTTTCGTTCGTTATGTTCCAAAAGCGATTTTCAGATAACGCTAACGTACCAAACCCCGGACTTCCTCCTGTTGCAGAAGCCGTCATTTCCACGCCAACCTTAGGACTAGTACCTTCGATCTCCGACAATACGATGGGCGTATAAGTAGTGCCATCAGATACGGGAAAATCAAGTACAGACGCTCCTGATCGAATCAACCGACCAACAACATGACTACTGATATCAGCACCGGTAATAGTCCCGCTAACCTCTAATCTATTACCCGCTGTAATCAAACGGGAACTAGTAAAATTCAAGTCGGTAATGTTTAGATCCGAAACCAAAGTTTTGTCACCACCCAAAAGTTCCAGACTACTAAGAGATGCGCCATTTGCATCAATAGATTGCATGTCGCCATTCAAAGTAAGTTGTCCGTTGCCAGCGTAACTACCGGTGATGATAACATCCTGGCTCATCGAAATAGTCCCCTCGTTTGTTATATCACCCGTTGAATTGAAATCTCCACCACTTACTGTTAGGGTGGTCCCATTAGAAACTGCTAATGGCAAACCTGTATTTGTCACCTGTGCCAGTCCGATGCAGGTCAGTAATAGGCAAGAACAGAAGCAAGCAATTCTTTTCATATCAGGTACGATTTCAATATTTGATGAAAGCTGCATGGATCAATCGGGCTTAGAAACTCTATAGGTAATAATGACGCTTAGCAGTGCCAGGTTCGAGTTTTGTTGTCTTGTATTGCAACTCAGATAATAATGGTAATTGGCATTGTCAATAGGCGTTGCGCCTGGAGTATTGCTCAACAGCTGAGGTTCTGCATTAGTCGCCCCGTCGTCAGTTGTAACATTTGACAGTGCTGCGCCGGTCCTGACGCCGTGTGCACTACGAACTAAGCTTACAGATATATTGTAACCGGTGGTTCCATCGTTATCCACTACCCAAGCGTCAAATTGAGTGATGACTGATCCGTCAGGTAAGTTCACCCCTGCGAAAAGTGTAGCTAAAATTTCCGAGTTACCATTTGCTACATATGTACCTGTTGCACCACCAGCTGTCGCTAGCGCCTGACCGGTATTTACACCTTCAACCTGGAATGCTTTGCCGGATATTGCCATCGTACGCGTCTGCACATTAGCATAGACAAATTCGCCTGTACCTCTTGTAGTTACGTCGCCATTGGTATCTTCTGATACAAAAGCCTTCCAGCTGGCTCCATCGTGACTTTCGTAGGCCGCACTATCTGTATTGTAACGGATCATGCCTTGAGCTGGTGAAGAAGGTCGCGTTCCAGTATTTCCTGTGGGTATGCGTACAGCATCTGCCCCTTGGATATCGAGTGAAACATTGGGCGTGAAATGACCAATGGATACTCGTCCAGCGAAATTAGCATTCGCTCCAAATCGTGTGGTATTGCCTCCAGAACTAATGTCCAATGCTGAACCCGATCCATTATTGGTAATGGTCACGGCATCGGTGGTAGCACTGCTTGTGTTAGAAAAAGAGGCTACTCCGCCTGCCCCTGAAGTCTGTGCGATAAGAGCTGTAGATGTATTAGAGGTATTCACAACATTAAATCGCCCTGCTGGCCCATCACCAGCATTATAACCTTCCACTGCATTGCCTAAACCATTATCCACTCTACCGATCAGGGCAGATGCTGTACTGGTGCCATTGTCAACCTCAAATCGACCGGCAGAGCCGTTACCTTGTGTGGACCCAAAGACGGCATATTGTGTAGGTCCTCCAGATGTGCCTGTGATGGAGAATTGACCCGCACTACCTGCACCTGAGTGCTGCACTTCGATGCCACGCGCGGTGGCCTCTGCTGAGTTTGACTCGATCATCAATGCAGTGCCTCCTGAGCTGTTGTCTACCTGGTATCGGGCTACTCCGCCTATACCCTGATTTACAATCTCAAATGGGGTGGAGTTTTCGTTGACTATTTCATTTGCGGGCAGTGAGAGTCCTCCAAGTGAGAGCCATTGCGAACCATTATAGCCATAAAACTGACCGGCGTAAAAAGCTATTGTACCGCTCGAAAAGCTCGTAGAATCTCGAAGCTCTCCAACTTCCACAGCTCCTCTAAACTCAGCATCACCGGCAGCCTTGAGGTCTAGTAGGGTAGTAATTTCTGTCAGAGCGTTTGTCCCTGCTCCAGCTGAATCAGATGACATAAACTGCAATGCACCCTCTCGTAGAAATACAAATGATAATGGCCCGTCTTTCGCATGCAAAAGTGCGGTAGTGTCGGCATACATATTGTTCGCAATGATCTCACCATCAATGCTTAAGCCCGTATTTTCATAATGAAAAATGTGCAGGTCTTCATTTACCTGAAGGTCAGACAAAGGAGTGCTGGTACCAATACCAACAGATCCGGTACTATATGTAATGTCATCACCGGTGGTCGTCCACTGGGAAGAGGTAACACCAGCTAGCTGGGTGTCTACATAGTTTTTGGTAGCAGCTTCTTGCGCAATAGTAGGGTCTGCTAGGTTGGAGATGGTAAGTGAACCGGCATCATTACCAGCAGATAGTATTTCAGTTAGGGTCTGGTCATCTGTAAAGACCGCGCTGGAAGGTACAGCTGTTTCGACTGTTAAACTATTAACCGTTCCTGCATTTGCCGCGCTGTCGATCACATTGTCGGTATTTGTATCATAGATAGACTGAAGCATATCGCCTCCTCCGTCATTATCTATATCCGATTGTAGCTCCGCTAGAGCACCTTCTACGGAGGTGGCTGATAGATTGGGGATAGGGCCGACTATATTTACTTGAGTAGCATCCTGATCGTCGGTAAAGACTGCACTTGAAGGCACCGCCGTTTCAACAGTTAAGCTATTGACCATTCCTGCATTCGCAGCGCTATCAACCACGTTATCAGTGTCCACGTCATAAATAGATTGGAGCATATTGCCTCCTCCATCATTATCTATATCAGACTGTAACTCAGCTATGGCGTCCTCTACCGTAGTCGCTGATAGATTAGTGATAGGGCCAATTATGTTTACTTGAGTAGCATCTTGCGCATCTGTATTATCAAGGTAGGGCGATAAATCAATGGCAGTCGCACCGCTATTACCGGTGATGCTCAGATCATTTCCAACTAATTGCAGGTCCTGTATCTCATTGGTGCTGTCATTGTCATTCTGAACAATTTGATTAGAGACAGGCTGCCAGGATCCACTGATCCAAAAGAAAAATTGGTTTTCATCAGTATCAAAAACCAATAATCCATTTTCAGCATTGGTTAGATTGGTTTCAAAGGCGGCATCAGTTCGTTGAGCCGTGGTCAGCCTTGGCACTAGAAAACCTTGATTATTACCTGGTGAAACCAGCTCCAAAACAGCATTTGGATTGGGGGTTTCGGTGCCTACTCCAACGGAGTTTTGTGCACTGACATAGGTTGCTATCGTAGACAACGTTGTCAACATTAGGATTCTTCTCAGCATGTGTATTTAGAATTATAGAGGGAGGGGCGGTCTCAAAATAATACTAAATATAATTATTATATTCTAACTATCTAATTATCCCCTCTTTTAATTAATAGGCAGGTCATCATAGTTGAATGACCTGGACACTTCCACCCAGTAGCCCAAAGTACTATCGTAAATCAAATGCAGGGTACTCCCTCTTCGAAGATCAAAATGAGGGACAGTATTGAGGCCTGGGTCTCCATCAGCCATCACGATAGCATTGGTTGGCAAAGAACCTACTCCTCCGATAGTATTGGATCCTGTAACTTCGATAAAAATATTGCCAACATTCACCAAGATCACTTCCTGACCGTCATCTCCTTCTCCGATAAACTCAACGCTCCTGCCAGCACTTGAGGCCTGTATCCTCACAATTCTTCTGGATGGTTTAGCCAGGGTTTGTCCCACACCACTAACAGTGGTAGTTCCCGAAGCCGGAGTTGCCAGGCTGCCATTCAATTCGGTGGCACCCACAACATCCAGTTTGGCACTCGGGGCTGTAGCGCCAATACCTAAGTCCCCTGACAAGTAGTTTCTGACTTCGCCGGTAGAGTAGATACCGTATTCTATCCCGGAGGTGGATCCGACGTTGCTTAGATATAGTCCATAGGAATTGCTCGTGCCATCATGATCCATAGTAGCCCGAAAACCGTAAGCAGCAGCAGACCCATTATGATCCACATTGGTGAAGAATCCATTTTTAGCTCCAGAGCCATCAAGACTCATATCTGCATAAACTCCATATGTCGTACCTGTACCACTGTAATCGTTGTCTACTCGTATACCATACTCGGTAGTAGTATTGGTATTAGGTATCACCATTCGCGCTCTGTAATTATCGTTGGCCAGAATGCCTAAGCCTAGATTCCCTGTACCTCCTAGCGTCA
>JAHCMJ010000147.1 GCA_019192485.1 Cyclobacteriaceae bacterium HetDA_MAG_MS6
GTAGAAGAAGCCCAGATCCATCATTTCGGGACAAGCGCTCCCTATATACTAGCTTGCATGAAAAAAAAGGCAGACCCCCAAGCCTTCAACCTAACCTCGTTACGATCTATCAGTTCCACAGGAGCTCCATTACCTCCTGAGGGATTTGACTGGATTTATGGGCATGTCAAGAATGACATCTGGCTGGTATCTATGAGCGGTGGTACAGACGTATGCTCGGCTTTTGTTGGTGGATGCCCTACTGAGCCAATATATGAAGGCGAAATTCAACGTAGAGCGCTTGGCTGTGGTATACTCTCCTTCGATGATCAGGGACAATCACTCACTGACGAGGTTGGCGAAATGGTGATTACTAAGCCCATGCCTTCAATGCCGATCTATTTTTGGGGCGACCCCAACAAAGTCAGATACAAAGACAGCTATTTTGATATGTTTTCAGGTGTATGGAGACATGGTGATTGGCTCCGGGTCACTGACAGGAACACAATTATCATATTAGGACGATCAGACGCTACACTCAATAGGGATGGCATCCGAATTGGTACCGCCGAGATCTATAGCGTCGTAGACACTATAGATACCATTAAAGACAGCTTGATAGTCAATATAGAAAAAAGGGATGGCTCGCATTTTATGCCCTTATTCGTGGTGATGAATACCGGGGCAGAGCTCTCGCCTGATGTCATCAATGAAATCAGATTTAATCTCAAAAAGCAATATACTCCAAGGCATGTTCCTGATGAGGTCATCGAGGTACCTGATATTCCGTATACGATAAGTGGTAAAAAAATGGAAGCTCCTGTAAAGAAGATCCTGATGGGAGTTGAAAAAGGTAAAGCGGCGAACGAGGGCGTGATGAGAAACCCGGAGGCCCTGGGTTACTTTACTCAACTTTAAACCAACCAGCGACGGAAGCAAAGCGGAGTAAAGCTTGTCAGATCACTCCAACTTTTTGAGATGATTTGCTATCATTAGGTTGATCAGCGCGATGTTGCCATAAGCCGTCACTGACTTACGGGCAATAGCTGCGCCACGTTCTAAATTTGACAACACTTTTTTAGCACATAAAATGCACTCGAGATGTTCATCTCGACTTAAGGTTTGGATCGAGTGCCAATGATCCTGGACCACTTCATAATTGTAGTTCATAGCTAGCTGAATGTATTTGGTTGAACATAGATTAATTCACAACATAATTAGTATTAGTATTTGTTTAATTCAATTGTTCTTAGAATTTATTACAAAAAATTCACTCTTAGAACATAATCCAATAACTTTTTCTTAAAACAACCGAATTTTCTTCATATTTCACTAAAAATTCATTGATAAAGCTTGATGAACCTCTGGTTATCAAAAGGAATACCACATCTCTTCTCCAACACGACTAGCGGTAGGAAAGCTGATGATGCTTTGTTAAAAAAACTTCATGACGATGAAGGTTCAGTGTAGTATAGATATACGCCCTCTAAATTATATGGATGTAAATACCAAGCCGAAAAGCAATGATTGCAAGGATGCGGACACTTCAAGGTCCCTAGAAGTTTAATACGGTGATACGTCCATCACCGATTCGCTGGAGACTCACCATGAATATTTTACTATAGACGCTCTCACCCAACTCCTCAAGTACATTGTCACCAACTAATTGATTGACTAATGCGGGTACAGTGTTGGAATGTCCGCTAATTAAGACCGTTTCTCCGGTGTGTTTCGAAAGTATTTGATTCAAAAACCCAGATTGAAAGGGCTGATAGATTTGAGTTTCCAGGCTTAATGCGGCGGCCAAAGGCTCAACAGTATCTTGCGTTCTACGATAGGGTGTACTGTAAACAGCTGATACAGCAGCATTGCCTTCAAACGATCCGCTCGCTCCTTTCCGGCTGGCGAGAGTTCAGGATCTCTGGTACAATCAACCATTTTCTCCGCATGCCTCACTAGAATCACGGTAGTAACTTTTAGCTGTGATTGAGCCTGAAATCCTATTAAAAGGAAAACACAAAAACAAATGAACCTAATAGCCTTCACTCCTACGAAGGACCTCTTTTTAGGTCGAAAGACCAAATCATTTTTGATAAGAGGATGTTTTCAATAAGTGCCCTTGTACTTGTGATCAATCTTCCTACCATAGTCCCTTCGCAGCGGAATACTCAGGCCGTCAGTTTGGTAAAGCCAATCCCAAAGATCTGCATTCAAAGCTTTTGCAAGTTCCTGATGCTGAGGACTCCGAATCAAGTTATTGGTTTCTTCAGGGTCATTCTCCAAGTCATATAGTTCATTATTATCCCAAATTCCATGGTACCTGATGTACTTATATTTTTCCGTTCTGACTGCATGGACCGTAGGGGTCTGGGGAAAGGGTCTCTCCCAAAAGTATTCATAATAAATACGATCTCTCCAGGAGATCTCCTCTCCTTGAAGAATAGGTAAAAAGGAAGAACCATCCATGTTCTTTGGAGTTTTCAACCCAGCCAATTCAAGAATGGTGGGCCCAATATCTATATTTTGGACCATTTCTGTAATGTGCATTGCTGAGTTTACACCAGCTCCATATGCAAGCAAAGGAACTCTTATAGATTCTTCAAAGGCTTGTCTTTTGTCGATCAGTCCGTGTTCTCCGAAAGAAAATCCATTATCACCCATATAGAAAACTATTGTGTTCTTCATAAGGTCATTTTCTTCCAGTTTTTGCAGGACTAACCCTACTGATTCATCAACCGAAAGTAGAGTCTCTGTATATCTCTGATAAAACTGATCAAAATCGTAAGCACCATGATACATGTAATCCACACCATGCCAACTGTAGCGCTGTTTTTTGACCCATTCAGGCACCTCAGCATAGTTGTATTCATTTGATGCCACCTTATCCGGAAACATCGTCTTCGGATAACTGGGACTTTTGTCTTCATAGCGATCAAGATGGCGTTCAGCTGGATAAAATTCTGAGTGAACTCCCTTGTGACTTAGGTAGAGAAAAAATGGCTGCTTGCCACCTTGTCTGTCCAAAAACTCAAGAGCATACTGACTCAGTAAGTCGGTCATGTAGGCACTATCCTTAAATGACTTTTCAAAACCGTTGATGTTGAGTGTTGGGTTGTAGTAAACCCCTTGCCCCCGAAAACTTACCCAATAGTCAAAACCAGGTCGAGCCCCACTATGGTGTTCACCCATGTGCCACTTACCAACAAAACCAGTATTGTATCCAGTTTTCTGTAGGTATTGTGGAAAGAAGATCACCGAATCCGGAACCAAAGACTGATTGTCAACCACACCATGGTGATGTGAAAATTGCCCAGTCAAAATTGATGCTCGACTTGGGGAGCACAAGGAGGTCGTAACGAATGCATTCTGCAAGTGGGCTCCTTCCCTGGCCATCTTATCCATATGAGGTGTCTCGAGGTGGGGCACCTTCCCGGTAAATCCCATAAAATCATATCGATGGTCATCACTTAGGATAAATACAACATTTTTTGGCAGATCACTTTTATCAGGCAAATCCTCCAGTACAAGACGATCCTTTTTCATTCGTTGGCAACTTACCAAAATGATAATCGAACAAAGTATAGTTGGAACCTGATAGCTTTTCATAGTTAGCAATTTTGTGATTCTTAAATCCATATCTAAATAGATCGACAGCAAAAGCGACTTCAAGGAAGTATCCTTACTCGTTCAAAGGATCGGAAGTCAACACAAACTCTCCCTTGAGTTCGGCATTGGAGCTGCTTCCTACAAAAACTTTGAACTTTCCTGGCTCAGCTCTAAACTCCATCGAACGCGTATAAAAGCGTAGATCGTTTTCCTTCAGGCCGAAGGTCACTCTTTTCTTCTCTCCTCCGGCTAGTTTGATTTTGCGAAAGCCCCGAAGCTCTTTTACTGGCCTTGTCACGGAACCGACGACATCACACAGATACAGTTGCACTATTTCCTCTCCTGGCACTTGTGAACTGTTTCGCACATTTGCCGAAATCTCTATAGTGGATCCGGCTGTAAGCTCACTATTGCTCAAAGTCAAATCGCTATATTCAAATTCAGCGTAACTCAAGCCATGGCCAAAAACATATAATGGCTCGTTTGACACATCAATATACTTGCTTGTGTATTTGTTTTTATCGTCGAAGGGTCTGCCTGTATTTTTCATATTATAGTAAATGGGAACTTGCCCCACATTTCGTGGAAAAGTCATCGTGAGCTTTCCTGAAGGATTATTATCTCCAAAGAGGGTTTCTGCTATAGCTTGTCCGGCCATGGTCCCCAAATGCCAACAATGCAGTATAGCGGGAATATTGGCTTGCTCCCATGACAATGTCAACGGTCTTCCAGACATAGTGAGCAAGATCAAAGGTTTTCCAAGGGCCTGGATAGCTTTCAATAACCCTTGCTGATGACCTGGAAGTCCAAGCGCTGACCTACTTGCTGCCTCACCACTTTGTTGATAGTTTTCTCCCAGGACCATAATGACCACTTCTGACTTTCTTGCCACCTCCACAGCCTTTTCCATTTTCTTTTGATCTTTGCCAGTAAATCCCACACCTTCGGCATATTGGATTTTGGCCTGAGGAACTAACTGCTCTATCCCTTGTTTGACGGTAACTACCTTAGAAGCATCACCTGCAACATGCCACGTACCCAATAAGTCTTTTTGATTATCCGCCAAAGGTCCAATTAAAGCAATTGATTTTACCTCTTTTGAAATAGGTAGTAGCGGTTTTGAGCCCACTCTTTCATTTTTCAGGAGGACAATTGATTCCCGTGCACTTTCTAAAACTGCTTGCATGAGCTCATCGCTATGCAAAGTACTTGTCTCGCGTTCTTCACTTAGATATCTGTACGGATCCTGGAATAAGCCCAACTTGTATTTCATCTTCAAAATTTTTCTGACAGCATCATCTAATCTTTTTCGTTCCACCTTTCCTTCAGCAACAAGGTCTGGTAAGTACTTGCTATACAATCCCCCTTGCATATCCATTTCTACTCCAGCGTTAAAAGCAAGCTCGGCAGCTTCTTTTTCGTTCGCAACCACACCATGAGCGACCATCTCATTGATTGCAGTATAGTCTGTTACCACAAACCCTTTGAAGCCCCACTCTCCTCGGAGGATGTCGGTCATCAGATACCGATTTCCAGAGGCAGGTATACCATCAAGCTCATTGAAGGAAGTCATAAAAGTCGTTGCACCTGCGTCCAACGCAGCTTTGTATGGAGGAAGATAAGTTTCTCTCAAGACTCTGTCGGACATGTCAACCGTATGATAATCGCGACCAGCTTGTGCTGCTCCGTATGCCGCAAAATGCTTGACACAGGCTAGGATGGTAGTAGGGTCAGCCAGATCTGCTCCTTGATATCCTCGTACTTTGGCAACACCGATCAAGCTGGTCAGATAGGTATCTTCACCGGCGCCTTCAGCTACTCTTCCCCATCTAGGGTCTCTGGCTACATCCACCATAGGATTGAATGTCCAATTGATCCCTGCTGAAGCTGCCTCTTTTGCTGATAGTCTGGCAGAATTCTCTATCAATTCCAAATCCCATGAGCATGATTCTGCGAGAGGAATAGGAAAGGTGGTCTTATATCCATGGATCACATCCAAGCCAAACAGGAGCGGAATACCTAACCTGGTTTCTTCTACAGCTATCCTCTGCAACTCCCTAGCATATGACACGGTATGCGCATTGAACAGGTTGCCAGCTCGGCCAGCTACCATTTCCTCCTTATAGTCCTCCCTCAGCTCGGGACCAGTTACGGTCCACCCGCTGGTATACAATGTGAGTTGCCCAGCCTTTTCTTCAAGAGTCATTTTACCAAGGAGATCGTTTATGAATGCATCCATTTCAAGCTGCCACACATCCTTTCCCTCGGATGAAGTACATTGCCAAAAAACAGACCCTATCGCCAGACTGAGAAGTATCAATTTCCGCAAATCGTATATGGTTTTATTCATTATCTATAGCTGCTACTTTTCGTGATTAAAACCCAGTTTGTGCAATCCTTGCTGAACCTCAGGACATGACATGAATAAATCCCAGAGTAAGCCGGATCTATGATTTTCGATCATAACAGGAATAGGACCTTGGTCTATAGCCAAGTATCTGGGCAGATACCAATCCAACTCGAAACTAAATGCGTCATATGGCCCATAATCACCAACTAGTGTATCTGCTTCTTCATATAAGAATCGTAAAAACTGCATACTTTCTTTTGGAGTATATGGCAAAGAAGACAAAGCCGCTGTCGGAGAGATAACTCCAAGGTCTCGATCAGGGCGATGGCCAGCGTAGCCTTTCATGGAATAGCTGGATGTCAATCCCCAACAGTTTTCACCGTACCCTTCAAAATCATTGGGGTTTTGCACGCAATGTGTAAAATGAATTTTCGCATGATTGCTATTCAGTTTCCAATAGTCAGCATAACGATCACTGAGTCCTTTTGGATTTAATCCCAGGTAGGAATAATGTGCCCAAAACAATGGTCCCACGGGAGAATCATTGGTTTCGTAATGATCCAATATCGTTTCATAGCCTAAATACTTTCTATCCGAGCTGATGGATTGTTCTCTAGCCCAACCTTGATGGTAAGTTTCAGGTGAGACCGGGTGAGTGGGTGAGCTCGCAGCTAGCACGTACATGATCAGACATTCATTATATCCTCTCACATCAAAGTCCATTTCCCACCCATAATTAGGAGACCAATGCCAATACAGCACATCTTGCCCTCCCCGGGTATACCAATCCCATTCTACTGCTTTCCACAGCTTATCAATGCGTGCCGCAAGTTGCTCTTCTCTTTCGGAGCCGTCCTTGAAGTATTGACGAACACACAATAACCCCTGAATCAAAAAAGCAGACTCTACCAGATCTCCACCATCATCTTTTTCGCTAAATGGTTTGACTTTACCTGTTTCACCATACCACCAATGAGGCCAAGCACCATGAAATCGGTCAGCTGTTTCTAGGAAATTTAGTACTGTCTCATATCGCTCCACTGCTTGTTCACGAGTGATAAACCCCCTTTCTATGCCAACCAGAATAGCCATGATACCAAAACCTGATCCTCCTGAAGTCACGACATTTGCATCGTTGCTAGGATATATACCATCCATGTGGATTCTTTCTCTTGCCATCCCCGAATTGGGCTCTGCTCCATCCCAGAAATATTGGAAGGTTTGATACTGTAATAGCGTGAGCAGTGAGTCTTCATCAACAACCTGGTTAATTTCCTGCAGTGTTTGCTTTTTTGCCTGATCGCACGAAAAAAAGTAACTCAGGGCTAGCACGCTACTAAAAATGATAAGTTTATTCATAAGTGAATCCAAGTTTTGTCAGTCCATTGGATACTTCGGGGGCAGACATAAATAGGTCCCAAAGCAGTCCAGAGCGGTGATTTTCAATCATTATGATAATAGGCCCTTGATCGATAGCTAAGTAAGAATCAGCTACCCAGCCTTCTGTGATGTTGAAAGCATCATAAAATCCATATTCTCCCCATAAATCATCTCCCAGAATATAGTAGAAGTGTCGGATAGCATTCATGCTTTCTTCGGGTGTATAGGGAAGAGAAGAGATAGCCGCTGTTGGCGTAATGACCCCTCGGTCGTTGTCAGGTGAGTGAGCCGAATAACCAGCATTTCCGTCACTGGCGGTAAGCCCCCAAAGGTTCGATGAGTAGCCCACAAAGTCTTTTGGGTTTTCAATACAATACCTGTGGTTGATTAGTGAATGTGTTACATTTTGAGTCCAATACTCAGCATACTGATCTGATAAATTTCTAGGATCCAGTCCTAGAAAAGAATAGTGCGAAAAGAACAATGGTCCACCTCGATCAGAACGTAGGGGAAGCGTATATCCATAATAGCTGCTTCCATTATTCAGCATTCCACCTGAACGTGCCCAACCACTGTGATATATCTCAGTATCAATGCCATAGTTTTCCGATCCCGCCGCCAACACATACACGATAAGGGCTTCATTCCAACCTCTGATAGCTAGATTCTTCTCCCATCCAAAATTGGGAGACCAGTGCCAATACAGCACGTTCTGACCACCTTGAGTAAACCAATCCCACTCCATGTCATCCCAAAGTTCATTGATCAATTCGATCAGGGCATTTTCCTGTGGATTGGTTGCATCGAGGTATTGACGCAGTGTAATTAACGCCTGTGCCATGAAGGCGCTCTCTACTAAGTCTGCTCCATTGTCGTTGGGACTAAAATCAATCACCTCACCAGTAGTTCCATTAAGCCAGTGCGACCATATACCGTGAAATCTTTCGGCTTTTCCGTGCAGAAAAGCAAGTATTTTATCAAGGCGTTCTATCCCTTCCTCCCTGGTAATGAAACCTCTCTCCATGCCTACGATGATTGACATAATGCCAAAACCTGAACCACCAATTGTCACCGTTTCGCCACTGGTGTTTCGCTCACGAGTCAATCCACTTACCGGGTGCCCAAAATCCCAAAAGTATTTGAACGTTTGGCGTTGTATCAGTGTCAATAGCTCGTTATCACTTATCAGGGGAAATTTCAGGGTAGAATCCAACCGGGTATAAAAGGAAAACTCAGTTTGTTGAAAGTCGAATGGCTCCACAGCCAATTCATCTCCATCTATTATAAGTCGGTATTTATGATAGTTTTTAAGTGGTGACTTATTGGTCACACTTACAGTTTGTCTATCGGCCTCAAGCGCCAGATCAATATTAACAGGGGTTCCATTTCGTTCTACCAATCTGACATTATCCTCTAATGCTTCGGAGTTAATCAACTGGTCAAATTTGGCCTGGACAATCATGGATTCACTATCAATACCCGTTACCCTTTTATCTTGGTCGAGCAGGTCTTCACCATTTACTTTAAGACCCAGTAGGCTAAGCAATCCAGGTTGCGTCCGAAATCGGATAGTATTTCCTTCAAATTCATATTGATCATTTGCGATAAAAGGCGAAAAAATAATCTTGTAGGTCTGCTGATACTTTAGTGGCGGACTCCAAGACAACTCGATGGTGTTGGGGTCATTCAGCATGGCAAACACCAATGACACACGATTTCCATTTTCATCTATCATATTAATATGCTCCTCGATAGCAACAGAAGGCGGGTTATTGAATTTTACCCTGATAGGTGCTGTGACGGATACGTCGTTTGTCAAATCATTAACATCCAAGAGCATGTTGTCACTAAAAGCTGACACGAGTTGAAGTTGTAGCAACTCTGGTTTTGCTGTTTCTTCTTTTTCATCACAGCCGACCCACATCAAAATGCCGAGGCCAATAAACAAAATCAAGCTACATCTCATACTCAAAGGATTAAAAATGGCCCCGTCGCAACCGGAACCATTTTTATCACAAAAACTGAATTTAACTATGGTTTTTCGTCATTATACAAGGAAGTAACATCACTACCGGAGTATGCCATATCAAATACTCTGAAATCATCCATACGACCTTTGAAGTGATTTGCGCCTGGGAAAGTATAACCACCCCATGGCTGGTCAACCCACATCTTGCTGTCTGTTCCATGAACAAATCCCAAAGCCAATCTTTTGGAGATAAACTCGATGTCGGAAGGTTCGTCCTGAGTTTCACTAGGACCAAACACCATACCTGTAATAGCTTTGATTTTATCAATTGTCGAGTTATTGAAGTTAGTTCGACGTTGCAACTCTCCATTGATGTAGAAGTACCGAGTATTTTCTGAGCTGTTATACACATATACGAAATGGGCCCATTTGCCTACCATTAGCCCTTGAAGTCCTCCGGATACATTGTTTTCAAAATCAGCTCCTCTATTTTCCTCAAATCCTTCAAGAGTACCATCCAGGTTCCACACAGTAAAGTCCTCTGCTGTCGTAGGATTTTCGGAATCCGAAGTCGTAAATCGCTGACCGACTTTCATCCTGTCAAATTGTGCTCCGCCGCCATTTAATTCAAGTTGCCATCCATTAAAATTCCCCATACCCACAGCGAACATACCAGCCAGGTTACCATTGGCATCTTTGTGATCAACCGTATCCACATAAATCCAGAATGAAAGCGTAAAATCGGTGGAAATCAAGTTAACACCATCAGTATATTCTATGATACTCTCATCTCCATCAAAATAGGCTGCACTTCCTTCCTGGCCAAACCTATCCGCACCGTAAACTATAGCGGCCTCATTAGCCATTGCATAATTGCCCGTTTCGTCATTAGCATTGCCGTCCAGCTTAAGGAATATTTGTTGATTTCCTTCATTAGGAGGCGTCACTTCTCCTCTACCGGCTGATGTAAATTGAACTGAAGCAGTCGAGCCTAATGTGCCTCCCGAGGAACCACTTATTCCACTTACAGCGATCGTATAATCGGTGCCTCGATCAAGCTCATTGGTAAATGTGAGTGTAACTACGGCCCCTGCAGTATTTGCATTGACTGTATTGGCATCCCCTCCAGTTACAGATATCGTCGAAGTCGAAACCGTGGTCTCATCCACATCAGCACTGAAGGTGATGGTGATTGTTAAATCCAAAGGAACTCCGGTCGCGGAAGTCGCTCCAAACAAGTCAATACCCGAAACTGGCTGACCTGTGTCGAAATCCGTTCCAGATCCAGTAATGCTAACCACCGTTAGCGGGTCAGGACTACTGTCGTCGTCGCCGCAACTCATCGTCAGGGACACACCAGCAATTAGTAGAAATCCCAATGTAAATCTGATCATCTTCATCATATTTTAGTATTTATTGGTTTTGTAAAAAATTATCTTGTTACTCCCATCCTGGATTTTGTGTAAGCAGTCCATTAGTAATGTCTCTTTCCGCTTGTGGGATGGGAAGTAGCTCGTGTTTGCCAGATTGAAACCCGAGTGATCCAAAGATTTCAACTCCTTTCCCCATTCTGACAACATCCCAAAATCGAAACCCTTCAAGTGCGAGCTCGTGTCTTCGTTCCGTCAAAATCAACTCTCTCAATTGATCTTGATCGGTAGTAAGTATATCTGCCAGGATCAGCG
>JAHCMJ010000148.1 GCA_019192485.1 Cyclobacteriaceae bacterium HetDA_MAG_MS6
ACTTGTATCTGATGAGCAGCAATGGAGGAGAAGCGATTCCGCTGACAGTCGATGAATCTCATGATCACATGCCTGTATGGTCAGCTGATAGTAAGTGGATTGCCTTTGCCTCAGACAAGTATGGGAATTTTGATGTATTTATTATTTCATCTTCAGGTGGGGTTCCCAAGAGGCTTACCTATCATGCCTCGCATGACTATCCCTCCAGCTTCACCCCCGATGGCCAAGAGGTTGTTTTCAACTCGCAAAGACTTGATATGTCTTCTTACGCACAGTTTCCCAATAGAAGAATGCCGGAGCTTTACAGCATTAAAGCAAAAGGTGGCAGACCAGAAATGCTTTTGACTAGTCCGGCTGTAGAGGCTATTTACAGCGCCGAAGGAAATAAGATTTACTACCAGGATCAAAAGGGTTATGAAGACCCCTGGAGAAAACATCACACTTCCTCGATTGCTAGAGACATTTGGGTATATGACATAAAGGATCAACGGCACACAAAACTGACAACTTTTGAGGGTGAAGACCGTGATCCGGCACTAGCTGCTGATAGTCAGACGCTATTCTACCTTTCAGAGCAAAGTGGCTCTTTCAATGTGCATAGCATGACCCTTTCCAATCCGACATCGACCACCCAACTTACGCAATACCAGGATCACCCGGTTAGGTTTTTGAGTATCTCCCAGGGTGGTACCCTCTGTTATGGTTATAATGGGGAGCTTTATACCCTGGAAGAGGGCCAGCAACCTAAAAAACTGGAAGTGAATGTCTTGGCTGTCAGAGAAAATCTGGAAAGAAAGATATTGCCTATTTCAGGAGAGATCACTGAGATGGCCCTATCACCAAATGGCAAGGAGATAGCCACAGTGGTCAGGGGAGAAATTTTTGTGTCCTCAGTAGAAAACGGGACCACGAAAAGGGTGACCAATACCCCGGAGCAGGAGCGCAGTGTTAGTTTCAGCCCTGACGGAAAATCATTGGTGTATGCCTCCGAACGCAACAATAGCTGGAATGTATACCGGGCCAAGCTCAGCAGGGCAGAAGAAAAGTACTTCTACTCCTCAACATTGCTGGATGAGCAGGTGGTTGTCGCTACTTCGGGAGAGGAGTTTCAACCCTCCTTTTCACCAGACGGCAAGGAGGTAGCGTACCTATATGAGCGTACGGAATTGCGAGTGATCGACTTGGATTCCAAAGCGGTCAGAACGATCGTTCCTGGCAATAGAAACTACTCCTATTCTGATGGCGACCAGTCTTATCACTGGTCGCCCGACGGGCAGTGGTTTCTGGTCAACTTTTTACCTCAAGATCACTGGATAGCTGAAGTTGGCCTGGTTGATGCTCAGGGGAAAAATCTTCACAATCTTACATGGAGTGGATATCAGGACTGGAACCCGCAGTGGATGATGGATGGAAAAATGATGATCTGGTACTCAGATCGGGACGGCATGAAAAATCACGCAAGTTGGGGATCAGAAGGAGACATTTACGGCATGTTTTTCACCCAGGATGCATTTGATAGGTTCAATCTGGACAAAGCAGATTTTGCACTTCTTAAGGAGAAAGAGGAAGAATCAAATAAGTCTGATCAAAAAGAAAAGAAGGACGATGAGGAGGAGTCGCTGCCAGAAATACAAATTGATCTTGATGGATTGGAGGAGCGTAAGTCCCGACTAACCATTCACTCTTCGAGACTAGCAGGTGCCGTGCTTTCAGAGGATGGTGAAACACTGTACTACCTTGCGCGATTCGAGAAAGGATTGGATCTATGGAAGACCGAGCTGAGGACCAAAGAAACCAAGATCCTGGCCAAACTTGGCAGCAACGAAACCAGTGACCTGGAGATCAGTGGTGATGGGAAAAATATTTTCGTGCTTGGTGATGGCAAAGTATTTAAAGTAGATACCAAGTCAGGTGAGAAAAAGCCTCTGCAAATCAAGGGTGAAATGGAGCTGAAAAAACAAGGAGAGTGGGCTTACATCTTTGATCATGCATGGAGGCAGGTCCAGAAGAAGTTTTATCGCACTGATCTTCATGGAGTAGACTGGAACTTTTACAGGACAGCCTATCAAAGATTTCTTCCTCATATTAGCAACAATCATGAGTTTGCCGAGATGCTCAGCGAGATGCTGGGAGAGCTCAATGTTTCTCATACAGGTTGTAGATATCGGCCTCGGTCCAAGACAGCAGACGGCACGGCTTCTGTCGGTCTGTTTTTTGATCATGGTCATACCGGTACAGGTTTAGAGGTCACCGAAGTATTACCGGGAGGGCCGGCAGACAAGGCTAGCTCTAGAATATCAAATGGGACTATTCTGGAAAAAATAGATGGCACCCTTCTGACCTCTGAAGTCAACCACTGTAGCTTGCTCAACAGGAAGTCCGGCGACAATATGCTACTCAGTTTTTACCACCCTAAAACCAAGGAGCGATGGGATGAGGTAGTGAAACCAATTAGTCGGGGTCAGGAATACAACTTGCTATACAAAAGGTGGGTCACTAATAGACGAAAAGAAGTTGAGGCAGCCTCCGGTGGCAAAGTGGGGTATGTTCATGTCAGAAGCATGAATGATGGTAGTTATAGAACGGTTTTCGAGGAGGTACTAGGCAAGAATGCCAATAAGGAATCCCTGATTGTTGACACACGCTCCAATGGCGGTGGCTGGTTGCATGATGACCTGGCTACATTTCTTAGCGGTACTAAATACCTGGAAATGGCTCCTCGCGGACAGCGAGTAGGGTTCGAGCCTCAGCGAAAATGGACGAAGCCAACTGCCCTGCTGATCGGAGAAAACAACTACTCCGACGCCCATATGTTCCCCTATGCCTATCAAACACAAAAACTCGGTGTGATGGTAGGAATGCCTGTGCCTGGCACGGGAACAGCCGTATGGTGGGAGCGCCAGATTGATCCTACATTAGTATTTGGTATACCACAGGTAGGGATGATAGATGTTGAGGGTGACTATCTGGAAAACAAGCAGCTAGAGCCAGATGTCAAGGTAAAGAATAGTTATGAAAAATTGGTGCTAGGAACAGATGAGCAGCTGCAAAAAGCGGTGGAGCTCTTATTAGCTACAGCAGTTAAAAAGCCAGAGGATGCACCTTTGGAACAGCTGGAAAAGGGGGATAAATGATGTGTGATCTTAGAGAAAGAGAGCAATACAACAGGCGGTAGCCAATGCCACAGACGAAATGAAGAGCACGGTTCGGATGAGCTGTGCTTTTTTGTTTTCTGCGATCAGTCGGGCCTTCAGTGCTGATAAGTATTCTGGTGTAGCTTCCTTATAAACAGGAGCTTTTCTAGAGATGATGCTACTGGTGATATACTTTTTGTCAAAGTTTTGGTAAGTGGCACCGGCATCTCCCTTGAGTAGATGGCGATTGCTTCGAGTAGCAGCAATCATATCTTTGATAAACCCAGCTCCATTCATACTTATTATAATCGCAAAAAACTACATCAGGGTTACGGGAACTCCAATAAAGTGTGGTGTAACCGCTGCTTGTGTTCAAATGTCTAAGTAGGCGAAGGGTTGTGCATCAAACCATTTTATGCTAGATTGTGTAAAGAAAATAAAGTCATCTAACTACAATGGTGATTATATCCGGGATTAAATGCTTGTTGTCATTTGCTGTCGGTTAAGCTATTGAAATGCAACACGTTGATGGAGATTACCTATTTCCAAAGTTTGAAAGGTTTCTAACTACAGCTAGGTGTTGTTACAATTAAGTTATATTCAATTATCACCAGATTAAATTTTCAAGATAAATGAAAAAGAATTTCATAATTTTTATTGGTTTGTTGATGTCTGTGTCGGCAACATTAGAAGCTCAATCAAATTGGGCTCAAGAGGAAAATAACTTAAGAGGAAGAATGCAATACTATCATTCAGGCGGAGGAAATCTTGGATATAGTATTAGAACTAGTGAAGGTGGCGGTTGGGCGTGGCAACTGGTCGATGGCAGTAACAATTCATACTTTAGTGTTGATTTTCCTTCTGGAAATACAAGCATTAAAGGTCAAATAAATGGAAGATTATCATTATTCAGTTGGTGGAATCCTAATCTAGGTCATACCCACAGTTCAATAGTAATGAACGGAATAAGAACAAATGGTCAATGGGAGTTATTAAGTGATGGAGCACGGTCTTCAATTGGATTAATCACCACTGACATTTTCTCAAATATGAGATTCGTATCACATCATGACGCCTCTTTTAATAGTGGAAAAACAATGACAGATGAAGAGTTGATAAATAACAACACCAAAATGATAATAACATCTGGAGGGAATGTTGGTATTGGAACAACAAGTGTTCAATCCAAGCTTGCAGTAAACGGCCAAATCCGAGCAACGGAAGTAAAAGTATTGGCAGATATAAGTGTTCCAGACTATGTTTTCGAACCAGACTATGAACTTAGAACTCTCAAGGAGACCAAGGAATACATTACAGAAAATAAACACCTTCCTGAAATCCCTAGCGCATCAGAAATCGAAGCAAATGGAGTTGATTTGGGTGATATGAACATGCGGCTTTTGAAGAAGATTGAGGAACTAACCCTTTATATCATCGAACAGAACGAACGACTTGAGAAGGCCGAGGAAAAAATTCAACAACTAGAAAACAAATAAAGATCACGACAAAGACTATCAATCATATATTACCGTTTTTTACTATCTCTCCAATATGCATTTTAAAATAACTGGTGCTAATGTAACCTTCCCTTTTTTGTAGCCTTCCGCGAAAAGGGAAGGTTAAATTTTCGGGGAAGGCTACCGGACAACGCCTCTAAGCTAAAGTGGAAGCTTGCAGATTGTGGTGCAATCAGCTAGCTTAGAAGAAATTAATAAAGATTCAGCTCACGGTGTTTATACGGTCGTTATGGGCAAATTTGACGTAGTTAGTTCGTTATCTCAAGTATGAAAAACTTAACTCTTCTTGTTTTTATTCTATTTAGTTCAACGGCATTCTCACAAACCTGGGACGAACTCATTTATCAGGGAAAAGAGGAACGATCTAAGGGCAACTTTCGAAAGGCTGGGGAATTGATAGCCAAAGGCGCTGCACTCAAAGGAACGGACAACTTCGAGCACTATTTTTATGCTGCCATAATGTATGCCAATGCTGACGAAATTGATTCTTCCTTTGAATTGCTTGCAAAATGTATCGAAGCAGGAATGTATGATTTGGCGAGGTGGGAAAGGAATAACAGGTTGAAGAAGCTCCAAACCGATGAAAGATGGACTAATCTTAAATCTAAGATGAAGGAATCTGAAAGAAAATACTCAAATGGTTTGACATACTCTATTTTAAGGGATGAGCTAAAACAAATGTGGAAGAAGGATCAAGAATTGGTTGGACGATGGGCTGAACAAAAAAAAGTTGTATCGAAGAACACTATTCGCTTGAAAGAAATAATTGAAGAATATGGATGGCCGACAAGAGACATGATTGGCAAAGATGGAGTCTGGATGACTTGGGCAATTGTTCAGCACTCGCATGACTTGGGATTTCAAAAATATTGTTTGAAATTGCTGAAAACCACTCTTGCTTCGACTGAACCCGAATCAGTATTTTACGCTGAACTACATGATAGAATCTGCCGAAAGGCCAACCAGAAACAAACATTTGGACAAGCAATTATTGAAGAGAATGGTATTAAAAAGTTCTACCCAATAGAAAAGGAATCAGAAGTCGATGATAGAAGGAAATCCATTGGACTTGAACCTCTCAAAGTCTACGCAAACGAAAACTTTGTAAGCTATAAAAGCTCATAACAGCCACGGACACTATCACTCATAAGCCAGCTAGGCCCTCTTTCTGCTGATGGGTGGGATTCGAAGGCTGGTACAAAAAGACACTTTTAAAGATATCTGAAAGGTCTACGCAGCCCGGTCTAGTTTGCTTATTATATTATACCGTTAGAAATTATTTAGCTTCGTAGAACTGATCTACTCGAAATTCGTAAATTTGAATATGAAAACTGATGTAATCAATATTGATCCCGACATTCTTGGAGGGACTCCAGTTTTTTCTGGGACGAGAGTACCAGTTGAATCACTTTTTGATCATCTTGAAAGTGGTATTTCATTGGAAGAGTTTTTAGATGACTTCCCTCTGTAACTAAAGAACAAGCTGTTAGATTGCTTGAACTGGCTGCAAAAGTAGTTTCAGCTGCAAACTTTAAGCAACTTTATGAAACTGCTTCTTGATGAAAACATTCCAAAAAAACTTAAGAGCGACCTTTCGGAATTCTAAGTACTCACCGTTCGAGAAATGGACTGGAACGGAAAAAAGAACGGTGAACTCTTAAAGTTGATGCTCAATGAAGGATTTGAAGTATTAATAACAGCTGACAAAAATCTCCAAAACCAGCAGAATTTCACTAAATATCCTATTCCCGTTTTAACGCTAAACGTTAAACTCCTTACCTATCAGCATGTGGTCGAACTGCTTCCAAAATTGAAAAAATATTTGAACTCTGAGTTATCTAATGGGTCGACTTTTGTAACAAAAGAGAGCGACATCTAATAGAGACTATCATCCATAAGCCTTCGCGGCCCGGCTGACTGAGCTATCTGTCTGCCATTATGCAGGTTTGCAAAGATTGGTGCGACCAGATACCTTTATAAATATTCAAAAAAGATCCAAGCTTACGAATTTGAGATGATTGTTAGCAGTCATAAATCGCATATGGAAATTTCACTTAGAAAATCTCTAGAGCCAGACTTAGAGGTATTCTATCACAATCAAGCCGATGAAGAGGCAAATTATATGGCAGCTTTTACTTCAAAGGATCCTTTCGACAAGGATGCTTTCATGAAAAAATGGACGAGACTTATGGCGGTTGACTCTGTTCATATGCAATCCATTCTATTGGATGATGTCGTAATAGGTTGTGTTGTGAAATTTGTAGTCGAAGGAGATTCAGAGATCACTTATGCTCTGGATAAGAGACATTGGGGAAAAGGAATCACCTCAAAAGCAGTAAAGCTGTTTCTTGAAATTGAGAAGACGCGGCCACTTTATGGGAGAGCTGCATATGATAACTATGGATCGCAAAAAATATTAGAAAAAGCAGGCTTTTCGAAAATCGGAACTAATACGGATTTTGCCAATGCCAGAGGTATGGAAATTGAAGAATACATTTACCGACTAGAAGAGTAAGCGCATATCAAGGACGCTATCTCAGATAAAATAAGGTAAATGAAACGTACTCTTCATTTAAGTTTTTATTGGTTCCTTTCTAGTGAGTTGTGAAATTGTCAAATTTGATATAGAAAGCGGATTTTGGTTATCGGCGCTAAGCAACAGTATATATAACAAAGTATAATAGAAGTTTCCTACTTCGGCAATGTTTCTGGAAGTGATGAGACTTTGTGTACGACATGATAGACCCAAATGAAATACCAAGAAGAACCTAGCAAAGGATTCATTTCTAACTTCATAAAAAGCTATTGGACATTCGAGCGCCCAACAGGAAAATGCAGTTATGAAATTCTTCCTGATGGTTTGTTTGACTTGATTTTCGAAATCCGAAGCGGGCAAGTTTCAAAAGTTTGGTTGACGGGAGTTTGGACGAAACAAATTCAAATCTCGATACCAGAAGATGCCAAACTAATTGGCGTTCGTTTCAAACTAATTTCTGCCGAATACATCTTCAAGCGGTCAATCAAAGAACTCAAAAACACAAAAACGCAACTACCGACAATTTTTTTGGGTTGTGAAAGCCTGGACTTTCAGGACTTTGAGAGATTTACTGTTTCGATAACGGAGAAATTACAATACAGGCTTAAAAATCTTAAAAAGATAGACAACAGAAAACTTGAACTCTTCAAGATTCTTTACGAGCAAAAGGGTCAGGTTTCTGTCGGAGAACTTTCAGAAAGGATTTTTTGGAGCAGTCGACAAATCAATAGGTATTTTAACGACCGTTTCGGGCTTTCCCTCAAGACTTTTTGCAATATCCTCAAGTGTAATTCCTCCTTCTATCAGATTGCAAACGGGCAACTTTTCCCTCAGAAGTACTACTACGATCAAGCACATTTTATCAAAGAAATCAAAAGGTACACAGGTGTCACACCAAAAGGCTTGTACGAGAACAAAAACGACCGATTTTTACAATTATCCACCCTCTACGAAATCTAATTTTGAGTTCATCAAAGTAACGCTGAACATGATGAAAGCAAATAAATTAACGCCCAATCTGGAGGTCACCAATATCAGAGAAACGATAGAATTTTATCAATCCGTTTTAGATTTCTCACTAGTAATGGCAGTCCCCGAAACGCAGGACGGAATAGAACAATCACTGAGAGACGGAAAGGAATATGTTTACGCCTTACTGAGTAAAGACAACGTGGAGATGATGTTCCAACGAAGCGACAGTTTCAAGGAAGACGTGCGTTTGGCAAGAGACCTTTCTATCGGGGCTAGTGTCTCATTCTATATGGAAATAGATGGAATCGATGCTTTTTATGAACAAATCAAAAACAAAGGCATGCATCCAACAGAGCTGAAAATAGCTTGGTACGGGATGCGGGAATTTTACTTGACCGACAATAATGGCTATATACTTGGTTTTGCGGAGAAGACTAAACCATGACTTAGATTCTTAAAGAAACTTATGCCTATTGCCGGAAAAGTGTAGGAGAAAAGTGCCCTTGATAAAAAAGATACCTAAATGGAAGTGGGAAAAAGGGAGGTCACATTTAGCCAATGCTCTATCTATAACTTGTGATGTTCAAGCTGAATCAAATTGTGCCTGGTATTTAAAGACGTTGTGGCAGCACGGATCAGAAAACTACCTCTCTTCATAGGCAATGTGCCGGTCTCTGATCTCCTGATGGATATCCCCAATGGTGACCAACACGCCAGTCTCCTCTACCCCTCCAAAATCCGGGTTAAAAGCTGTGCCCAATGACATCATCGTAGATGATAAGCTCATGTAGATATTGATCAGTGGGGGGATCCACTCACCTCTTTCTTTGAGCAGCTTGTACAAGATCTTGAAGCCATCGGAGTAGGGGATCCCCGCATTAAAATATTGCTTGAAAAGCGTATCGTCATATCCTGTAAACAAATCAGGCTTAGGGATACATAGCTCCAATTTATTGGGGAAGTAATGTGCCATGAATGCGAGCAGAATATCCCGAGCCTCCTTGTTGTAGTTGGTGTACATGGTCACCTTGCCAAAAAAGTATTTGACTTCGGGATAATTAATCACCAGGGAACCTAAACCGTCCCAGATATTGTGCAAAGCGAAGACACCTTTGCGTGGGTTGATGGCTGGCTGGTAGGAGGGTTGCACCCAGGATCTACCGAGCTCAATGATATAGGGCAGATAGTCAGACTTCATTTGTGCGGAAAAGTCAAAATAGTCCGCTGTGGATAAAGCATAATTACCTGTCTGAGGATCATAAGACTTTTCTCCAGTGATGAATCGATAGCCACCTATGATTTCCCGATCTTCCTCGTTGTAGACAATCAATTGATCATAGCATCTTTCACTAGTATCAAAGTCATCAATGTCTAGCTCCAGGCCGGTCCCTCCACCGGCATACCTAAAGGATACTTCCCGCAATCGACCTATTTCCCGCATGGTATGGGGCGAGTTATGGTGATTGATGATATAGATCTTGTTGTCGCCTTTGTTAGTATCTCTGACAAATCGATCTTGATTGAGTTCGCCCTCAATCAGCTGTCGATCCACTGGAGGTATGATCTCTTGTTGTTTTTTACTCTGCTTCATAGCGGCTGTTCAAGCTTGTTTTAGTTGATACACCTTTTCCTTCACCCATTGGGCCCAACCCAGATCTGATTTTGATCGATCAAAGGTCTCAGGTAATATAGGTTCGCCGATATTGATTTTCATTTTTGCATTCTCCTGTTTAAACATTTCGTCAGCGAGGAGAAACATTTCGATGTTCAATTTAATGCCTAATTTTTTTCTGAAATTGGCTAGCCTATAAAAACGATTCGTGAGTCGACCATCTATATAGACAGGAATGATCGGCTTGCTGTACTTTTTGGCTTTGCTAATAAAAGTCTTTTTCCACTCCAGGTCCTTGATCTCTCCATGTTGCTTTCTACTTACCAGGCCAGCGGGAAACACAAATGTGGCACTTTCGGAAGCAAACTGCTCCTCGACCATTTGTAAAGACTCTTTGGCATTTTTGCCGACTTTGTTTACACCAACAAACCTGTCTTTGAGGGGAGTTACATACAGTAATAGATCATTTACGATAAACTTAATATCCGGTCGAATTTGATGCAGGGAAGTGACTATGATCATAGCATCCAGTCCCCCAAATGGATGATTGGCGACCAGGATACAGGTCTCGGGGATTTTGGGTACTTGTTCTTTTCCACTGATCTCAACTTGGATATGAAAGTGATCCAATACAGCTTGGCAGAAATCCTGGGGATGATCAGCATGATGCTCCACCATGAAATCATTGATCTCGTCCTGATGAATAATTTTTTCGACATATCGGATGAAAAACCCCGGCAGCCACTTGAGCAGCGCCGGGTTTTTACTGCTGATGAGTTTTCTTACTTCGACAAATTTGTCCATAAGTCAGATAAGTGCCAGCAATAATAAGGATGTATGACAAATTGCCTTAGTAAATTTTAAGGAAAGTGTTTCGGGTACACTTGATTACTGTTGAAACAGGTTTGTAGTTCCGTCGGAATTGCGGGATTTGCAAAGACTCCTTGTTTGCTTACCGGGCCAATTTTTGTAGTCTTCTCTCGTCTATCACTAGTCCAAGTCCTGGCCCTTGGGGTACCT
>JAHCMJ010000149.1 GCA_019192485.1 Cyclobacteriaceae bacterium HetDA_MAG_MS6
GAATTCCTCTGTCTCAAAATTCACAAGAAGTTTAGAAGCCATAACAAGATTGTTGACATTGCCAAAAGCTTCTGCCAACACCATATCTCCCAAGGTATCCTCTTTAGGAAAATCAAAAAAGGAATCAACTCCAATTACAGCAGGATTGTGCTCATTGATGATGTTCACCATCATACCTATCTCTGGTCTGGAAAGAGAGCCAATATTGACTAAAACAATACGCTCATCCGCTATTGGATCTTCTCGCAATTGCGACATCACGATATCCGTCATGCTCATCTCTCCTAGTGCATCTCCAATCGGATCAAATATGTCAAAGACCTTGAAGGCCGTAACTGAAGCAAAAAGCCCCATCAAGCCAAAAATGAACAAAGTTCCTAATACTACGTCTAACCAGATTTTTCTTAACATTTCCTTAGGTTTAGCAGGTGAACGATTTGAATTAATTTACCTGCAATTAATACTCAATATGGTTACTCGTCAACGACAAAATTAGTAAAATATAATTTTTTATTGAAATTAATCAATTTTTATACCAAAAGGTAATCCCCTGATGATTTTTCGTTCTAATTTTTCTTTAGAAGACTACTTCGAAGGTATAAAGTCCCGAAACCGAGTAAAACTAAGTCAGGCAATCACGCTGATCGAGTCTCGTCACCCTGATGATCAGCGGCTAGGAAAACAATTGACAAACAAAATCTTACCGCTCGCTGGTAAAAGTATCAGACTAGGTATAACCGGAGTTCCAGGGGTCGGTAAAAGTACTTTCATTGAGTGCTTCGGAAACCATGTCATTGATCAAGGTCATCGAATAGCAGTTTTGTCGGTCGATCCAAGTAGTACGAAAAGTGGTGGTAGTATCCTAGGAGATAAAACCAGGATGCAAACGCTATCGGTAAACCCGGATGCATTTATCAGGCCAAGCCCAGCCAGGAGCAATCTGGGAGGTGTCGCACATAGCACCCGAGAAGCCATCTTGTTGTGTGAGGCTGCCGGTTTTGATGTCATCGTAGTGGAAACAGTAGGCGTAGGTCAATCAGAGACATTGGTCCGGGGAATGGTTGATTTCTTTGTCCTACTTACTCTGGCTGGTGGAGGCGATGAACTCCAAGGAATCAAGCGAGGCATTATGGAAATGACGGACTTACTCCTTATTAATAAAATAGAAAAAGAAAATCAGAAAATGGGTAATCTGGCTGCAAAGGAATATGCTAACGCACTGCACCTGCTCCCTCCGCACCCATACAAATGGAAAGTACCTTGCTTTACCTGCTCCTCATTGACTGGATCCGGCATCTCTCGCGTTTGGGACGTTCTGGAGGAGTATCAGAAACAAATGCAGGAAAACGGTTATTGGTCCGAGAATCGCAAACAACAAAACCTGGCCTGGTTTGACGAAAGCTTAGAAAGAGCTATCAAAGAAAACTTGATGAACAACGCCGAAATCATCGAGGAGATAGAACAAATGAAATCTAAAATTGCTGAAAACATGGTTCAGGTATCGGTTGCTATAGAGGAAGTTCTGGAAAAGATAATTCGTAGATTATAGTGTAAGCGCCACACATAATTGCTTGTAGGTACCTATCTGATCCTCGCTATTTCGTAATTGATACGACTTTTCAAATATTCCTCCCGTTTGGATTGGAATGGGTTGCTGAAAAACGGAACCATCATAGACAAAGGAATGATACTCTCCATTTTCGCCGCACGGATCAATATGTAAGTTCAGAATGTGTGTGCTGAGGTCATGACCTAATATTTCCTGCAGTTCAGCCTGAGGCTGTACAGCACATACCCTGGCTTTGTGATTTTTTACAAATTCAAGCAAGAGGTTACTTGTGTTTTCATTCCATAATGGGAATATTGGCTCAAGCTGGAAGCTGGTCAATAATTGCTCTTTAAATGCCCGTAGCTCCTGCAGATAGATGTCTCCAAACCCAATGCAATCTATATCCTCCTCAATATCTTGATAAAAAGACTTGAGGCTACTGTCATAGTTACCCTTTTCTGAGGTTGTTTCAATAAGCGTAAGTGGCAGTCCCAAAGAATCAGCTTGGTATTTAACTAACTCCTTGTCCACCTCGTGGATACCAACTTTTCCATCCTGGTTGATTACCGTATGGAGTCCTACTACTTCATAAATTGGATCATTTAGCAATCGGGAAAGCGCGAGGCAAGAGTCCTTGCCTCCGCTCCAACTAAGGGTAACTTTCAATGACACTATCTAAACAAAAAGGAATTGGGTGCTCGACCGGCTGCAAAAATCCCTAACTCCACGCCTGCTAGATCATATCGAATGACCGAGCCATTTCCTTGAAAGCCGTTGTTGTCACCTACATAAATGACACCAGTGCTAGAAACACCTACACCGTGAAAATTTTGACCGGAAATGAGCGTCGAAGAAGGGGCTTCAGTACCGGATATAGAAAACTCATAAACAGCGCTCGTCGACGGGGCAAATCCTGTAGAAGACAGATAATATAGCTTATCTCTACTCTCATTAGTGGTCATCTTCTCGTTAAACCCTGAACCAGATATACCTGAAATGGTCTGAGAAACCGTATTATCATTAGTATTAATTTGCACAAGATTCCCGCTAGTACAAAGCACCCAAAGATCATCATTTGCGTCCAATACCATTTTATCAGGACCAGACGCTGTTTCTATATCGGTGACTTCGGCGTTATTGCTTGCGTTCAATACCGTGATTGAGCTAGCATTAACATTGCTTACGTATAGATTATCCCCTGCAATAAGTACATGTTGAGGTTGATGATCCCACATGATTGAATCGACAACGGAATGGGTCGTTAAATCCACAATAGAAATAAATGAACCCTCATATTGGAAATTATCAAAGTTGAGGGTCCCCCAGTTGGTCACAAAGGCTTTGCTTCCTGTAGCTGCAAATGAATAAGGATTTAAGAAGCCTTGTTTGATTACAGCAACTGACTCCAAGGTTGCTTCATCAATGACCTCGACTTTATCGGAAGCATTTGTGACCGCATAAATATTGTCATTGTAAACAATGGCATTTTGAATAGTCGCCGCTATTGGGAATCCGTTGGTTCCGGCAAAGGCTGCAAACTGTACCTCGTCATTTTCAGAATTGTATAGACTTAGTGTACCATCACCGCTCCTAAAGTTGCCTTCGTTGATTACGATGACATCAGCAGGAGATGCAGGCTGTGTTTCATCATCTTCCTGACAACTGACTAAGGCTACAACCAAAAAGGAAATGAATAATAATTTGAGTTTTTTCATGATGATAGTTTTGAAAATTTGTAGTTCAGATTGATTAAATAATTTCTACCGGGGGTTGCCCTCAGTTCATAGTTTTGATATGCTTTATTCAGCACATTTCTAACCTGAAATCCCAACTCGATAAGAGACTGCTTCCATTTGAACTGATGACCGACAGACGTCTGCCAAATACCAAATGCGGGAAGACTATTTTCATTATTGGCTTCGGTATATCGCAATCCGGTAAAGACATGGTCAACCGAAAAGGATGAAGAGCCAAGCCACAATGTCAGGTTTTGGGTAGCCTTATGACGGGGAATGTAGGCCAGTTGCTTGTTAAGTGATCTATCGCTGGCGCCTCCTTTAGTCTTATTGATAGACTTGACGAAGGCATAGGTTCCTGAGACCTTTGCTCGCACGGAAGGCGATAACTGATACTTGTACTCCAGATCAACCTCGAGGCCTGTAATATGGACCTTCCTTACGTTTTGAGGGAACCAGAAGCTTACGGGATTTCCCTCCTCATCAATGCCTTGCCCACCAGGGATCCACTGGATCAAGTTATTAACCAGGTTTCGATAGATATTTCCTTTTAGCTTCAACTGATTTCTGTCGTTGCCAGGAGCTATAAATGCCCCAAGCTCAGTCATCCAACCATCCTCTGCTTTTAGGTTAGGATTGCCCCCAGGCCGCCAAAACAAGTCGTTGAGAGTAGGTAATCGATAGTTTCGTGTCAGATGTAAAGAAGAGCCCCAGTTGATATTGTTACTTACCCACTCAACACCAAATGCCGGTGATACAGGTGCGTTGAACCCTGTCATAAATGCTTGCCGCAGGTTGGCAATCAATTTCATATTTTCCAATAGTTGGAAGGCACTCAATACATATAGGTCTGCACGCTCTTGCCGAACATCGTCGTCATATGAATCGACATCGGGACGTAAGAGAGATGCTCCTCCGCCCAACTTCAGTGTGAGTTTTTCTACTAAGGACAGATCGTAATCCAGAGCCAATACGTAACGTTTCAGATTTGTATGAGAAGAATGATTGTATGTTTGACGATCGTCAATATATGAGATGTTGGATTCCAGGAACCCTACCTTCGTAGCTGTCTGATATTTGACATTGACTCGCACATTTCTGTCAAGGATTTCGTCCTCATTGATTCGGTCACCCATGATCGGCTGTATCTCGCGATCATGCCTATTGAACCATACATCCATCTCCAACCTGGATCGGTCGCTCAACTGATATCCAACAAAGGCCAATACACCTAGAAGATGACTAGAGGCATTGTTCTGATTGTATTCTTCTCCTCTGAAGTTTACCCTAAAATTGTTGTCTACCTGATTTGAAAAGCCATTTATTCCTGTTAGCCATCTTCCTTTTTTAAAGTTCAACTTCAGCCCATGAAATTGCTTACCAAAGCTCCCCCTCTCCACTTGAGCTTCGATAGCTATTCCATTGTCCTTTTGATTCTCATTGATCAATTCAATGGTACCTCCCATGCTCCCACTGCCGAAGACTGAGCTAGAGGCACCGTGATAGATATTGACGCCTGAAAAAAGGAATGTGTTGAGGCTGGAAAAATCGGTCTGACCTAGTGTTTGCGAGTTGATATCTACACCATGCCAGGTCAATATGGTATGATTGGGGGTGGTCCCCCGAAAACTGATCGAACTCAATTGTCCCTCACCACCATATTTTCTCAGATAGAGTCCAGTATTGTTTTGCAGTAGGCTGGAAAGCTCCGAGGACACATCTTTTGGTTGGATGTCGACAATAGTCGTACTTTCTCCTGGCAAATAGTTCTGTACAGACTCACCAGGAATAATAAGCGCTTGCAAAAAGACTGTATCCTCCTGAGCTACCAGATTGGCAGCTGACAGGCACAATCCTACCAACCATATATATCTCATCTCCAGAATCAAATTTTTCATTTAACTCTGGGCTGAGGATCAAGTAAGAATAGATGAATAACTAGTGTTAGTCATTTCTCCTATGCTTTCACCCGAAGCCCGGATTTTACAATCGATCGTTGGCAGGTCTCCTGACTTTCCCTTGCTTACCGCCTTCCCATTCCAAGACAAACTTGGAACAGTGGCTTGATGTGATAAGCAATCTTTATGGGATCACAGTTGCGGGGACAGCTCCGGATTTACACCGGATTCCCTTTTAATCTCGATTCGTGAAACGAATCGAGAACCAGCAATTCATGGCAAAGTTATAGAAATAAAATTTTAAGATAGTTTTACTCCCAAATGATTTGGTGCAAACTAAATATTGTCCTTCTGGGTCTTGCCATCTCGACTGGGATGAGGTGTTGGTCTCAAACCCTTGTTGGCAGCTACCCTGCCAAACAGCAAGTACATGCCGGGTTTTTCCTTGAAGATCAAGCAAATATCAATAGCTACCTGATACTACAATCTAAAGAGAGCCTGCTCGTAGTTACCTTTGATCCTTTCTTCAATGTGCTATCGCGAAAGCTACTCAAGAAGTATGAGATTCCTGGCTATCGAAATGAACTGTCATGGATAGCGAAGAACAATGTACTTTATGCCTATTATTCGTCAGGCAACAAAAGAAATTTTGCTTCGGTAATCTATGATCTGATTACTGCAAAAATCAGTGAATACCAATACCCAGTTAAACTTGGTGCAAATGAATACCTGACTTCCTTCAGCTTGCATAACTTCTACATTATTCAGGTTCCACAATCTCATTCAGAGTTTCTGATCCATGAGTTTGAGTTGCCTCATAGTAATTCGCTACGTAGGTTTTCATTTCGCAACATCCCCAGACTTCACTACGAGATACAGACCCAGCTCCCTGTCCTTAAACTGGACGCTAAGGTCTTAAAACCCAGCATAGATCATAGCATTGACCTAACGAGTTATCCAGTGAAAGTATATCCGGATAGAGAAAAGATCACCATTTCCGTTGATGCCAGGAGTCATACCTCCGTATTCGAGCTTATACTTGATAAAGGTGAAGGCAACTTCTTCCAATTCCCCAAGGAGAAACTTAATAGTTCCCAATTTTCTTATTCGTCCAATTCCTTAATATTTGAGAATCATCTTCTGGAGATAGTTAATTCCTCTACAGAAATGATTTTCTCTGTAAAGTCATATCCGGAAAACCTCTTAATCCAATCCTATTTCTTTGATAGGAGGGATGTTTATATCCCCTTCAGCAATGGCCAATCAAGATATAATGGAGATAAAATATATATCAGCAGTGGTGGAAATCAATCACCTAAACGGCTACTAAAAATGTTGATCAAAGGCAGTGCTGGCATGGTGGCGCACTATGACTCTGATAATAATATTGAAGTGACCTTTGGCTCCATAATAGAAAGTCAATATTCGGGTGGGGGATTTATTCCGGGAACGCCTGGGACGACTATCGCAACTCCGTATGGTCCCGTTACTACAGCTGGCACCCCTGGATACTTCAATGGAGGATATTCCTATTCGGTAACTAAAACATCTAATTTTCGAACTAGGCTGGAGCGTGATACCTGGAACCATATTCCCGGCACTTTAACTCCTACCCCTATTGATCAAGTTGCCGAGTTTGAGGAAGAACAAAATATGGGTCGTATCACTTTTCGAAAAAATAGCTCAATCCATCTGGGTTACTGGGACGAAGTAAATAAGGTATATAAGATCTTCAGGTTTGACTAGACTCTTATTCATAGCGCTTATTGTTCCTGTAGTCTTCCAAAGTTGTCAGAAAGCAGACTCCACTGAATCCGAAATACGAGGTCAGCCATTATCATATGCCCAGAAGTTCAGCCTGACCTCAAGTGAAATGATTATTCATGAACCATGGCCGGGCGCAGCCAGACCTCAACTTTACAGTATTAAAGAGGTTCCTAAGAGAGTTATATGTACTTCCACTACGCATCTACCATTCTTGGAAATGCTGGAGGTAGAAACAACGCTGGTCGGATTTCCAGGCACGAAATATATTAGTTCTGACAAAATTCGAAAAGGGGTAGAAAATGGTAAAATCACGGACATAGGCCCAGACGGAGGTATGAACCTTGAATTGGTGCTGAGTTTAGAGCCTGATCTGCTGATTGCCTTTGACATGGGTCGCGAGTCCGGTTCGTTGGACAAGATAGAAGAAGCTGGAATACCCATTGTTTACAATGCTGATTTTCTTGAAACTTCCGCTCTGGGCAGAGCAGAATGGATCAAGTTTTTTGGTGCCGTTTTTCATAAGCAACAGCTAGCAGATTCGCTCTTTCACAACATAGTGACCAGATACGATTCATTGTGCAGATTGACAAAAGGGATATTAAATCGACCCACAGTGTTGAGCGGAGTATTGTACGGAGATCACTGGTTTTTACCCGGCGGTCAAAACTGGTCATCCCAATTTATCAAAGATGCAGGAGGGCAGTATATCTGGGAATCAGATACAAGTAGCGGATGGCTAGAACTCAGCTTCGAGGCCGTATTCGAAAAAGCCAATGGCTCCGACTACTGGATAGGCACCTCCACCTTTAACCAACTTGAGGAACTATCCAATCAAGATAGTCGGTATAGAGAATTTGAAGCTTACGATGCAGGTCGCGTGTTCAACTACAGCAAACGCCGAAATGATTTTGGCGGATATGATTTTTTTGAAAGCGGTTATGCACGCCCGGACCTAGTACTCGCTGACCTGATTGGGATATTACATCCTGAATTATTGCGGGGACATGAATTCTACTACTTTCAACGCCTGCCATGATCCACCAATATTTTGAAGAATCAAGACGTAAGTGGCTGCTGATTATTGGAGGGCTGTCTTGTACTTTGACAATTGCGTTTGTCCTGTCTCTGGCTTTAGGCTCTGTAAACATCCCTATTGGCAAGACACTTCAATTCTTTATTGGATCCTCCACAGGTGAGCGTAGTTGGGATCTCATACTATTAAACTTTCGATTACCAAAGGCATTGACAGCAGTTGCCGTTGGTAGTGCCTTGGGCATCAGTGGCCTTCAAATGCAGACGCTGTTTCGAAATCCATTAGCTGGGCCCTTTGTCCTTGGAATCACCTCCGGCGCCGGGCTGGGAGTAGCGCTGGTTATCTTCCTTGGTTTCATTTTAGGGGGATTTTTGGAGTTGTCAGGTATAGGCCGAAATTGGTTGCTGGTGCTATCCGCAGGCATGGGCTCCTTCTTGGTACTTCTGATTGTGACTTTAACAGCCCTGAAAATTAAAGAGAACGTAAGCCTCCTTATTGTCGGCCTTATGTTTGGTACCGTAGCGAGTGCTGTTATTAGTGTTCTTCAGTTTTTCAGTCAGTCTGAAAATATTCAGGCATACGTGATCTGGTCCTTTGGAAGCCTGGGGAGCGTAGCTTGGAGCGAGCTTTACGTCATGATGCCAATCGTAATCATCGGTTTAATATCCTCAATCCTAATCTCAAAACCATTGAACGCATTATTGCTAGGAGAACACTATGCCATCAGTCTGGGAATCAACATTAAAAGAATTAGGCTGGTCATCATCATCATCACCAGTTTGTTAGCGGGTACTATTACCGCTTTTTGTGGGCCTGTAGCATTCATGGGAATAGCCGTGCCTCATTTGTCCAGGATGTTGTTCAACACTTCTAATCACCTATTGCTCACTCCTGTTATTATTTTGTTTGGAGCTACATTGATGCTCATATTTGATCTGATTGCCCAACTTCCTGGGTCAGATCTTTCTTTACCCATCAACTCCGTCACCGCACTGTTTGGTGCCCCTTTTGTCATCTACCTGCTCATCCGCAAGAAAAGCCTCAACTACTCGTGATGAAGACGTTGGAAACCAAATCGCTGGCTATAGGCTATTCTACCGGAAGAAGTACAAAAACACTCCAAAAAGAGCTCAATGTAACTTTGCACTCTGGGGAAGTCATCGCGCTAATGGGACAGAATGGCGTAGGTAAAACCACCTTTATCAAAAGCATATCCAAGTTAATCCCGGTACTCGATGGAGATGCTATCATAGGAGGTAAATCACTTTTTTCGCTAACTAGCCAAGAAGTTTCACAAAAAGTCAGTTTAGTGCTAACGGACAAACCTCAAGTTGGAAATATGTCTGTTATCGAATTAGTAGCCATTGGTCGTCATCCGTACTCCGGCGCTTTGGGCTTTTTAAAAGAAAAAGACAAGCAAGTAATAGAGTGGGCCATCAACAAAACCAATATCAACTATATCGCAAACCATAAGATTGGTGAGCTCAGCGATGGGCAGTTGCAAAAAGTACTTATTGCTCGAGCTTTAACTCAGGAAACCGATCTTATCATACTCGACGAACCAGTTGCGCATCTGGATCTCAATAATAAAATTGAGGTGATGCTATTGCTGAAGGAAATTGCGCAGAGTGGGAAAAGTATTTTGATCTCTACCCATGACCTACAAATTAGCCTACAAATCGCTGATCGGCTTTGGCTATTCAATTTTAATGAACCTATGGTCAATGGTGTGCCAGAGGACCTCATCATCAATGGAGCAATCTCCAAAACCTTGTCCCTAGATCACCATGATTATGACCTAAGGCACGGAAGGTTGAGTCTCCAAATAACCGGAATACCTATTAAAGTACAAGGTGAAGAGACTATTACCTTTTGGATGGAGCAAGCCTTGAGACGAAGTGGGTTTGCCGTCGATACCAATGCTAATATTTTAGTTCAGTGTCATAACAATCATCACTTCAGCATAGCTGGAAAAGATTACGAGAGTATTCAAGAAGTTTTACAGGCTTTGGACACACTAGCCTCACATCATCTCTCTACGCTTTAGTCAGTTGAAGAACAAGAGCTTATTGATTTCTCTGATACTTGTAAGCAAGAATAGCACATAAAAAAGCCCCTATTGCAGGGGCTTTCTTTGATGGGTTTTCCCACTCACTTCACCAAAGACTTATAACTATCAGTAACCCATCTTATCATTAAAAAACTGTTAACCCTTTTTGTTCAAAGACCAATCATATTCGTAAAACCCTACCTTCTTCGCCATAATTTTTTCTTCACGAAAATCATTGACATAGTCAATAAGGGATTTGCCATTTTTCTCAAAATCACCTCTGTACCAGTTAAATATCTGAGAAAATTCGGCCTTGTTATTATTAACCCGAACAAACCAATCTAAGTTCAATACCTCTATTGTTCGATCTTGGATCTGTTTTTCAAGACGATCAGGGAAAAATGCAAAATTGGCTAGCGGCGGACAGCTCTTGGCTGCACAAACAACGATAAAATGAACACGACTATCGGGAAATTTTTTTAACAGAGTACCTTTTTCCAGATCATCCAAAGTCATTTTTTTTCCAGCAACCTGATGCGCTATACCATTGAAGAATTTTGGATTGTCCAGAGGACTTTTCAGAGGAAGCTGGTCTACTACCTGTTTAATCACAATGATATTGTAAGCATTGACTAAAAAAGCCTTTTTCACCTCATCGGTGCTCCTCTCCCAGTCAAAAGATGAAATAGACTCATAAAGGGTATTTAGATCATCGG
>JAHCMJ010000150.1 GCA_019192485.1 Cyclobacteriaceae bacterium HetDA_MAG_MS6
CCATAAGCAAGTCATTGCTATTCGATGCGGCAAAGTCAATGGCTGGTTTGTCGTTTACTGCATTCACAATATAGTCAGGCCCAGAGGTAGAACCGGTAGTATCATAAGCGTTGTTGCCTAGACCGGATTGGTCAGCCCAAAAGAATACATTGTCTCCATTTGTGGCCGGTGTAGTTCCTGTAGGTTCATTAAAGACCTGGTGATCGGCTCTAAGCCAAAATACCATTTCCGATCCCAACTGTGTTTTTCCTACCCCTCCAGGTCCTAAAGGTCCAAGCCCTCCGTCGTCATCAATGACGGTAAAAGTATGATCCTGGAAGGAACCAAATGTAGTATTTACAGGATTGGATAGATTGATAATGATGGTCTCATCTAATTCCGAAATATCATCGTTGAATAGGGTGAAATCAATTGAAGTACTCGTTTGTCCAGCCAAAATAGTCCTCGAACTCCCAACAATGTTGTAGTCACCACCACCCCCAGTTGCCGTAGAAGAAAGATTGACACTATAGTCGAAGGAAATGTCCTGGGCGCTGGGTCCTGATAGTGAGATCGGAATACTCACATTCGTTGAACCCTCTGAACCACTGGAGCTTGCCGCATCAAAGCTCAGTGTCGGAGCAGTATCATTATCTTGTATGGTATAGGTAAAGACTAATGTGTCTCCCAATCCGGCATTGGCCGCACTAGTAATCGTAAGTATAATAGTCTCATCTAGTTCATCGATAGCATCATCATTGATAGGTATGGAAATTGATTCCAAAGTATCTGTAGGTAAGAATACCAGCGTGTCAGGTGTATCAAGCTGGAAGTCTCCCATTGCTGCATTAGTCGCCGTGCCTGACACGGCATAGAATACACGCATGGTATCAATTGGATCCTGTTCACTAATGAAGACATCAATTAAAATAGGAGTTTGGTCCTCAAGATCAGTGCTATCTGACTTGGCAAAATTTACTTTGCGGGTCTGGTCTGAATCGTTGATCGTATAGGTGTGCGTAGTATTGGCGCCAAGAGCTAAACCCGCTGAAGGGTTAGAAAGTGTGATAGTGAACTGCTCGTCATTTTCGGCGAGGGCATCGTTGGTGAGATTCACGATTAGGTCTTGAGTCTGTTGACCGGTATTGAAAGTCAATGTGCCGTCGGCAAGAGTAAAGTCAACCCCGCTACCAAATGCCGTACCCTCAGTCACGGTGTAGTCTACCGTTGCCGTTTGGCCTGCCACATAGTTTAATGTGACTTCCACAGTATCCGGGGAGTCATCTTCCAGCGAGTTACTGGCAGTCAGCGAAAACTCAACAGTGCCTTTTGCGATACCAATGGTAAAGAACTGGTCTCCTGAAAGATCTATGTCGTTCACGGTAAATGTTCCTCCGCCGTCAGTAAGCTGGTAGATGCTGGCACCTGAAGTAAAGTCACCATCAGCATCAACCAAGAGCACGTAGTTGGCCGGGAATCCGGCAGGTGGTGAGGCAAGTGTGCCAGGGGATAAAGTCATAGTGATATTACCCACATCGCCTGTTTCATCGGCTCTCCATTCTCTGGCTAGCCTTCTAAAGTCATTGGAATTGTTGTTTGGTACTTCGGTTGACGACCATGTCGTGAGATCCGCATCATCATGTCCTATCAGTAGGAATTCATTGTCACCTAAGTCCGAAGGGTTGTTGATACGTACTACACCCGTTCCCTGTGCGTCGTTGTGCGGATTGGCAGCATCTGTCCGACCTATTCCCACGATATCATATCCATGAGTAGCTTCGTAGGCAAAGACATCCTCGCCGGCTATGTCAATGTCATATTTGGCTGCCAGATAATTGTAGACAATGCGTCGCTGAGCTTCGTTGTAAACGATATTGGTGACGATCAATTCTCCGAGGCTACCAGTGAAATAGTCAGGACCTTCAGATGAATTGAGATCATGATAGACTGTGGTTCCTACTACTCCTCCAATGCCTATGTCATCTCCGTGAGCAAATAAACGACCTGCACCAGTTAGTTCTTGCAATGTTTCTCCATTCAGTGATGCCCGTACATCACCATTAAATCCGGCACCAGCTACATCAAAATCATACTGTAGCACCACAAAGTAATTAGTGTTTGTAGCAATTGCTCGCTGAACATTGATCGTGTACGGTGGTGTTGACTGTGGCCAGGGGGTAGTGGCGCCGCCATCGTCGTCATTGGCGTTCCATCCACCGATAAAGAGTGTGCCATTAAGTATGTAAATGCTTAAGCCTCTGATTCCTCCACCTTCTTCATAAAGCATCTGCCTGGTGTTGATATCTGCGGATGTTCTGAAAGCGAGGAAAATAGTTTTACTATCGTATGGTCCGCCTGTATTGATTTCTTCGGCATCATTCATGGTAAGTACATCATCTATACCATCAAAAACTAATCCTGGGCGGTTGTTGAGGATGTTTTCCGTAAATAGAGGTCGTGAGGAAGCTGTATTTTGGAACACATCATTGTTGTTTGCAGTCTGGTCCTGCCAGGTGGCTACAGTTGCTCCATTTGAGAAACCTGATGTAGCGTCATCAGAGCGTACCCAAAGCGTAGTTTGCTCAGTAAGATTACCGACTCCACCTGGACCTTCATAACCTGCTCCATCATTGTCAAGGATGGCATAAGTAGTAGAGTCATTTGCTCCCAAGGACGCATTGGGTGAGGGGTCATTTAGTTGAAATATAATTGTCTCATCCGGAACTTCGTTAAGGGCGTCATTGATGACTGTGAATTGGAAGTTGCTAGTGGTCGAACCCGCGGGGATAACGGTAGTCGTGTTGTTAAACTGGTAATCATTGTTTACCGTGGCGGTACCACCTATCGCGCCATAGGATAGCGTTACATCCTTTCCGGATACAGTCGAAAGTTCGACAGCCAAATTTACGGTTTGAAATGATTCATCTCCCGACTGTGTAGTGCTTACAAATTGTACTGCAGGTGGTAGATCATTGTCTTGGATGGTCAATGTGAATATGGCTGTGTCACCAACGGTTGTATTAGAACCGCCCACGATAGAAATGGTGACCGTTTCATCATCCTCATCGAGCATATCATCTATAACATTGATGGGGAAAAACTCAACAGTATCGGAAGCAGCAAACGTGACGGTATCTCTGGCCTGAATATAAAAATCAATGCTATCGTTCTGAGCTGTCCCTCCGGTCACCTCAATGTACACTTCAGTTGGATTAACATTGTCCGGAGCGTTGAGAAATACGAATACACCTTGTACTGTCTGATCTTCAGTATCAGTAGAATCACTTTTAGAAAAATTAGCTTTTCGGAAATTGTCATCATCATTGATGCTAAACGTATGAGTGGTATTGGTACCAAGTGAACCAAGTGTTGGTGAACTCAAAGTCAAGGTGACCGTTTCATCGCTCTCTACCTCTGCGTCATTGGTGACATCTACTTCTGCGAAGACCGTGGTGCTACCCGCTGAAATCGTTCGGTTACCATCTGTGAAGGCAAAATCTACATCTTTCGTTGCAGAGCCACCAGTTTGGGTCACATTTACCGCCAGATCTTGGCCAAGGGCATAGTTAAGAGATATTTCGATCTGTGCAGGGGAAAGGCTTTCGGAGGAATTTGAACTTGCTTGTGTAAACTGTACCTCGGGCCTGATTACGGCAAAAGTGAAGTAATCACCATTCCCAAAATCGACTCCCGATGCTTCGTATGCCGAACCATTTCGTGATAGCGGAACAATAGTAGCTCCTGTGGTAAAATCTCCGTCAGTATCGATGAGCAATACGCGTTCAGTAAAGCCCGCAGAAGGAGCAACTCCAAAACTTGTGGTATCTATTGAAAAGCTTATGGTTCCAAGCTCCCCGGTTTCAGATACTCTCCATTCTCTCTCGAGTCGTTGTATACCTGTCGGTGCTTCTGTGGTAGTATAAACATTTACTGATGCATTGTTGTGACCGAAGATCAAGTAATCCGAGTCATCCAAGCTACTAGCATTTGATATCGTGATCATGGCATCAGATTGTGTGATGGTTTTGAAATCAGAACTGCTCACACGGCCAATTCCGGCCACCCCGTAGCTATGCGTCCCAGAGTAGCCATAGTAATCATTTCCTCCACTTGAGATATCGGCGTTGTATTTGGCTGCCAGGTAGTTTTCTAAGATGACCCTCTGCGTGGTACTGTAATTACCATTGAATGAAAGTAACTCAAAGATTTTCCCTCTAAATCCTAAACCACCCGTACCATGGATAGCAAGCCCGGCATCGGATCCCCCAATAGAGATATCTCCACCATGTGAGGGTATGCCATCTGCCACCACCGCTTTGGTGCCTTGGGAGACACCGTTGATAAAACCATTAAAGGCAAGTGAACCAGCATCATAATCTATCAATGCGACGACCGATTGTCCTGCACTAATTGGTGCGCTTAACGAGTCAAAAGTTTCATTTGATCCGGTTCCAATGTTTTCCCATACGGCGAGAAACACGCTGTCTTCATATATGTAGATAGCAAATCCATTTGTATCTCCACCCTGTTCGTAAACAACCTGTCGATCAGCGGTCTCGGTACCCACTTGGAAGGCTGCGACAATGGTTTTGTTGTTGTAAGGACCGACATCGTTAATGTCATCGGCGTTGAACATAGTCATTTCTGCAGATCCCGATGAAAAGTCCAGAATGGGCTTTTGATTGACGTTGTCACTTACGTTGTTTTTATAAACTGGTTCTGAACCACTGTTTCCAAAGGCATCGTTACCATTTCCTGAAAAGTCCACCCAACCTTGTGCAATTTGATTATTACTTGCTATGGTATTGGATGTGGTGTCGTTATATATCGTTTTGTCAGCTCTCAACCAATACAAGTAATCAGAAGATGACCTTACTCCGCCCGGACCGGTGAATCCTGAAGCGTCATTGTCATTGATGGAAAAATTGATCGTATCGGCGCCACCAATATTGGCATTAGCGAGATTTCCGTTATCAAAGAGTCGGAGTTGTATGTTTTCATCTACCTCCAAATTCAAGTCATCGATGATGGCAATGGAAATCGCCGTTTGCGAAGAACCGGCTGGTATGGTCACTGACCCATTTGATAGCGTATAATCTGAACCTGAGGACGCAGAAGTGTTAGCCAGAACTACTTCATAATCTACCGTAGCATCAAGTCCTGAAACTGCCGATAGGATCACCGGGATATTAGCAGGAGTACTACCCTCCGAACCATTTGCCGTTGCCGTGCTAAAGCTGATATCAGGTGCACTATCGTTGTCGTTGATCGATAGGGTATGTACAGTGTTTGAGCCTAGGCTAGCATTGACGGGGTTACTTAGAGTGATTTCTACTGTTTCCGTGTTTTCAAAAGTGGCATCATCTATGATACTGAGCTGAATGTTGGCACTTAAGTTTCCAGCTGTTATTGTGGCTGTACCATTGGCTAGGGTATAGTCTTCGCCGGAGCCGGAAGCTGAACCGGCAGTCACAGTATAGTCTACATTTACGTCAGATGCATCGATTTGATTAAGCTTTACGGTCACATTAGCCGATCCAGCATCCTCACCGATGTTGGAAGTAGTCACAGAAAAATCGATCTGAGTACTTATATCATTATCCTCTATGGTATAGGTGAAGGTGGTATCATTGCCAATGAAAAGTCCTGGTGAGGGGTTTGACAAATCGATTTCAATATCTTCATTACCTTCGATGGCTACATCATCGAGTACTACAATACTGACGGAGGCTGTAGTATCTCCAGCGGCAATATTGAGCGTGCCATCACTGAAGTTAAAATCATCAGAAGGACCTCTGGTAGCTGAAGAATTTCCAACATTTAAAGCGAAGTCAACACTAATAGCTGTTGATAGAGGGTAATTTAAGGCCACAATGGCAGATACGGGACTTGCTCCCTCACCACCATTTACGGTAGCTGGTACAAACTGTATCACTGGCCGAAAAGCAGCAAAAGTAAAATAGTCACCATCAGACAGGTTGACACCGGATACTTCAAATGAGCCGCCGTTTTGGGTCATTGTATAAACAGTAGCTCCGCTTGAAAAGTCTCCATCGCTATCTACTAAAAGGGCATACTCATTGAAGTCTGCGCCGGGAGTGGCGATGATTGCAGTAGTATCAAAAGTAAACTTTACTCCATCGATATTGCCCTGCTCACTGACACGCCATTCCCGTGCCAGTCTTTGGAAATTGACATCCGGGACCTCTGTTCCTACATAGGCGGATGTGTCAGCATTGTCATGTCCGAATAGCAAATAATCCCCATCATCCAAGCCGGTAGGATTAGAGATCGTGACAAAACCAGTAGATTGAGCAGCTAAATTAAATTCTCCTGAGACAGATTGCCCGATACCTGCTACATGGTAGGAGTGGCTTGTTTTGTGGCTGTAAATGTCGGTACCTGATGAAATATTGATATTCCACTTACCAGCCAAGTAGTTTTCTATAATCACCCTTTGAGCGGTGTTGAGGTTATCGTTATGCGTCTTGATAATCTCAAAAATCTGTCCGTCGAAAAAATAATTTTCTCCACTTTCGTCGGCAGTAGCACCATTGAAGTAGGAGGCATTGTACATACCCCCAATACCCACCAGGCCTGCATGTCCGTCAAGGTCTGTTTGCCCCCCTAAGATTGAGGTGGTGCCAAGACTAACCGTATTCAAATATGCCTGAAAAGTAGTATTAGCTGCATCTAATTCCAATGCAGCAATATATGAAGTGTTGGCCGCTATTGGTGATGTGTGATCTAGGTACGTTCCAGTCCAGTCATTGTCCCAAGCCGCAATGTATAACGTACCATTTTCAATGTGCATGTTAAGTCCATTCGAGCCCCCACCTTGCTCATAGATTACTTGCAGATTATTAATGTCAGTACCTGTTTGAAAAGCGATGATGATGGTTTTCTCCGAAGATGCCAGAACGTTGATCTCGTTGGCATTGGCGATACTCATCAGTAGATCTCCTCCTGAGAAGTCTATTACCGGTTTTCCGTTTCGATTGGCCGATACATTGTTTCTATAATTAGGAGGGGAGAAGCTTCCAATCGAATCTGCCTGATTGCCATTGGTGGATAGGTCTTCCCAATAAGCAATTGCATTACCGTCGTTGGCCAAAGTCGTTGGAGGTTCGTCGCTATAGACTTCACTATCAGCTTGCAACCAAAAGGTATAATCTGAGGGTACTTGTACGCCACCTGGGCCAGTGCCAGTTGCATTGGATGCATCGTCATCTTGTATGGTCAGTGTAAATACCGAGTCTTGCCTGATGGCGACGTTATTGGTTGCCGAGGACAGATTGACAATGACAGTCTCATCCAACTCGATAAGTGCATCATTGTTGATGGTTAACACAACGTTGACTGATGTATTTCCAGCCAAAATAGTCTCAGGAGAAGCCACAACAGTAAAGTCATTACCTCCGCCTTCTGTTGCTGTACTACTTACATCCACGCTAAAGGAGATATCGGTTGCACTAGCAGAAGCTCGTGAAAGATTCACTTCGAGGTTATAAGTTCCTATGTCTTCAGCTACGCTAATAGCACTGATACCCACATGGGCTGTAATACCTACTGTAGCGATTGTGGCAAAAGATCCATCAGTAGGATTGATATCTGTTACCTCGTAATAAGCGCCATTTTGTACCAAGGAGTTGATCGTGGTTCCCCCGTTAGAGAAGTTTCCGTCATCATCTAGCAATAAAACGTAACCTTGATAATCAGTAGGTTTGGCTGTCAAGTAAGACGTGTCAATAGCAATTGTCAAATTCCCCGTTTCGCCTGTTTCATCCAGTCTCCATTCTCTGGCGATTCTTTGCAATGAGTCGGAAGGAACTTCAACCGACGACCAATTCAGGCTAGCGTTGTCATGACCAAAAAATAAATATTCCTCATTGTCTAAACCGGATGTAGTTACTCTTAAAATGTTATTAGAAACAGCGTCGGTATGTGCTTTACCAGCAGCATCTTGTCCCACCCCTGTAATGTCGTAAGGATGCGATCCGTCATAGGCATACAGGTCTTTGGCTGAAGGCAGAGAAATGCCATATTTGCCTGATAAATAGTTTTCTACGATGTTTCTACGGGCTGCGCTAAGCTCCTGATTGAAAACTATAATTTCTCCCAAATCTCCTCCAAAATGCTGAGCACCTACTGCAAATTGATCTACTATGCCCCCAAGGGTTTGCCGGGTAAGTGCTTTGGTTTCGTCATATTCCACCGTCACTAAAAAGACCTGGTCGTAGCTCCAGGTGTAGTAAGTACCATCATCCACCAAGAGACCATAGTCTTCTCCGTTCTGACCGTATCTCGCGGTGCCTGTTCCCGATTGATTACCATCCAAACTATATCCAAACTGATCACCTCCAGCCCGTGGTTCTGGTGCAATATGAACGAGCTCATTATAACTACCCCAGATATGGGCTAATTCGCCATTATCTTGTGCGGTTGAGGACGCCCTGAATACGATGAAAACAGTTTTTGCATTGTAAGCTAGTGCGTCATCTGTATGATCATCTATACCGTCAAATCGTATCACCGGGAATCCGTTGATTTGATCACCTCCACCATTTTCCCAGGTAGGTTGATAGGTGGGGTTTCCTTGCGTAGCGTCTCGATCATTGCCTGAAATGTCAGGCCAATTGGAGATAGATGCACCATCCGATAGTCCTGACAGACTATCTGCTTTTAGCCAAATAGATAAGGTATTCGAACCTCCGACCCCGCCGGGTCCTTGGAAGCCAAACGGACCATCGTCATTGGTAATCGTGTAGGTATGTGTCGTATTGGTTCCTAGCGAGGCGCCTGACGGATTACTCAGGGTGATGATGATGGTTTCATCTGCTTCTGGATCACTATCACTATTGATCGTCGGGTTGATGGTGGTAAAAACGTCTCCACCGGCGGTTATCGTTGCAGTACCGTTAACCAAAGTAAAGTCTGTACCACCTCCAGTGGCAGTTCCTGAGATCGTGTAGTCTACGCTTACATCTTCTCCAGAAGCTGTCGAAAGCACCACAAAAATAGATGGATTTGTCAGACTTTCTACATTACTACTGGCAACCACATTGAACTGGACTGTAGGAGCAGGGTCATTATCCGTAATGCTCAGGGTATAAGTTGTTGGATCAGTTAATGAAAGGTTACCGTTAGTAGGGTTTGAAAGTTCAACCACAATAGTTTCAGTGTTCTCACTAAGTGCATCGTCGTTGATAGCTATATTGAAAGAGTTGGAAATATTATTGGCGGCAATTGTCAATGTACCGGCAGCCAATGTATAATCTGTTCCTGCACCAGTGGCTGTGCTGAGGCCTGTGACTGCATAATCTACGGTAGTGCTATTCAAAGGGTCCACCTGGCTAGGTGTAATATTGACAACTACGTCTATTGATGACGTGGCTTCACTAATTGTTGCGCTAGGTTGGTCAAAGAATATCTTCCTGGGATTATCATCGTCTTCGATGGTGTAAACCAAAGGATTATTCAAAGCATTGATACCTGCCGGGATATTCGAAAGTGTGATGTTTAGGTTTTCTGCAGTTTCCGAATCCATATCATTGGAAATGGAAAGTGGGATGCTGAACGAACTGGTTCCTGCAGTAATAGTACCTGTAGTAAGTGAAATACCCGTATAATCCACTCCTGCGGTTGCACCTGCATCTGACGTAACATAATTCACCGTAGTGTTACTAGAAACAATGTAATTGGTACTCACAGTGATGGTAGGTGAGGTAACTGTTTCGAAGTCGGAAAGCGTTGCGGAGGAGAATCCAATGACCGGTCTAACTACTCCAATCGAGATATGGTCTCCATCATCGAAATCATATTCTATCTGCCAGTACGGCGTACCACTCAGTTGGAACATTTCGAATACTTGCGCATTAGCAAAGTCACCATCGGTATCTACTAGCAACACATATTTATTGTATCCGGCTGGTGGAGCACCTAATTGCGTAGTATCTACAAGCACCCTGACTGCACTAAATGTATTGGTCTCATCCACTCTCCATTCACGTGTAGTTCTTCTGATATTACTAAGGCCGGCTGTAGGCTCTTCCGTCCTTGTCCAGGCCAGACCACCATTATCATGCCCTAGAAATGCAAAATCTCCATCATCAATGGTGTTGCCCAGGGTATCTAACCCCAAGACGGGCGAAGAAAATGACGCCGTGTCATACGCTAAGCCCACTCGACCAATACCCGCTACTTCAAACTCGTGAGTGGCATCGAAGGCATAAAAATCATTTCCGGCTCCGCTAATGTCTATGCTGTATTTGGTCGAAAGATAATTTTCGACAGATAGTCGCTCCGCGTCATTGAGCGTGACATCGAATACGATGATTTCTGCAATTTCTCCTTGATAGTTGTGATTGGCGATATTCAGACTGGCATCTCCTGGTATCAATGCCCCGAGGATTTGTTCGTCCAAGGATATGGCGGAGTTAAACTCTGCGGCAACAATATTGAATCCGATTGTGTCAACGGTATTGCTGCCAGATGCTGCTACAGAACCTCCGTAAGCTGCGGAGTTGAGACCGTATCTTGCTGTAGTAGACGGAGGGCTTGCACCGTCAAAGCTAAAACCACCGAAATTACCTCCGGCCCTATTATCAATAGCTACGTGAACCTGGTTGTCGTAATCACCCCATAACTGTCCCAGGTCAGTGTTGTTTTGGCTGGTCGGATTCTCATATCGGTAGACGATAAATACTGTTCTAGCATCGTAACTATAAGTATT